>JAQWRY010000029.1 GCA_029243485.1 Candidatus Binatia bacterium
TGGCGATGAACCGAAGCCTGCCGGGGCACTGTGGGCAGCGTAGAACGTCGCAGTCGAAGGCTCTTCTCATCAGGTCGGCCCACCGGTGATGGCGACGCCTGGGTTCTTTGGCTTCCTCCTCATCGTCGGGCGGAGCTGGGGCCTGGTGGCTTCGTCCGGCCGGTTCGGCGGCGCGTGCGACGGCGGCCTCGCGGCCACTGGCATGGCCGGCGAAGACGCCGCGCACCGCGATCCTGACGCGCCGAGAACAGATCAAGAAGAAGACAATGGCTCGTCGTAAGCGACAGAATCTACGCGCCGCGTAGGCGGGCAAACGTGCCGGAAGTGCCTCTTAGAAATCGACCCCAAAGATCCCGACTCAGCTGACGACGTACAGTGGCTCGTTCTGGTGCATGGAGCGTGCGCGCTCGCGTATGCGTGAGGGCACTTCATTCGTGGCGCGGGAGAGAGGTGCATCCGCTGAAAATCCGCCGTGGCCCCCGACGGCACTACTCCCGGGACCGAGGGACGTCGCTACGGACGCACGGGTGGCCGCCGTTGGGGCCACCCGCCGGCCCGGAATCGGCATGGGCGATGGCGGCAGAGTGGCGCGGCGAAACCGACGCGCCGACCTCTGGCCGTTGCCCGGGCCCGATCAGCCGGTGGGGCACACGGGGTACTCGCTCGGAGATAGAATGCATCGCTGTCTAGGTGGCAGCGACTGGGCGTTTTCGATCAGGCAGTTGATCCCCGTGGGGGGCGTGAGGCTGGTTCGTTGCTGATCGTATGCGCCGGAGTCCAGGCAGATATGGATGCAGTCGTCCCGATCGAAATAGGGGCCGTATTCGCCTCCGCAGGTCTCTCGCAGATCGAGACAATACAGTTGGTCACACGCGAACAGGTCCCACACCCGGAACACGTTCTCCAGCTCCTGCCCTAGCTCGCAGGAGGTGGTCAGGATCCTGCGGGAGCGCCCGAGCTCGATGACCTTGTCACGCAACGACGGGTCCTGTCTGCAGGCATCGACGCAGCGAGAGCCCACCAACTCGCCCGTGGCTCCCGGAAATCGACTCGTGATCATGTGGCAGGTCTCCAGCTCCTGGCAGGTCTCGACGCAAAAGGCCTCCGGGTCCTCCTCGATCGCCACTTGCACCGCCCACCGTTCGCCGTACGGGCATCCGTCAGTGGTGTCCGGAGACGGCTCGCTGGAACAAAGGTCGCAGAGATCCCCCCAGCCGTCGGCATCGGAGTCCTCCTGGCGTGGGTTGCGCGCGAGCGGACAGTTGTCTTGGGGCATCGGTACGCCGTCCTGGTCCCAATCGGCATCCCGGAACATTCCTCTCCAATCGTCCCGGCCCACTCTGACCCCAGGCCGCACCCGCGATGGACACCCGAGCTCTACCGTTCCCGACTCGTTCGGACATGCGTCACAGAGGTCTCCGGCGAGATCTTCGTCCTGATTCTGCTGGTCTGGATTGGGGAGCAGCTGGCAGTTGTCATAGTAGTCGACCACGCCGTCTTGATCGAGGTCCCGGTTGAGCAGCATTTGCCGGAGAGCGTCGGGGTCGAGGATTTCCCCGCTCCCGCTCCCGCTCCCGATCTGCGGACGCGCTGGGCCCGGGCCCTCAGGGGCGGCGCTCTCCATGTTCGACCCCGGCTCACATCCGAGCAGGAGTAACAGAAAAAGATGCAGCATGGTCTTCATCTGTACGTCGTCAGCTGAGTCGGGATCTTTGGGGTCGATTTCTTAGAGACACTTCCGGCACGTTTGCCCGCCTACGCGGCTCGTAGATTCTGCCGCTTGCGACGGGCCATCGTCTTCTTCTTGATCTTCTCGCGGCGCGTGAGGATCGCGTCACGCCGCCCATGATATGCATCGGCTGGAGTCACGTTGTCCAGTGACTCGTGGTAGCGCCGGTGGTTGTAGTGCTCGACGAAGCGACCGATCGCACGCTCGAGCTCCCACGGGCTGTAGTAGTTGTCGAGCTTCACCACGTTCTTCATCGACCGGTGGTAGCGCTCGATCTTCCCCTGCGTCTGCGGATGGTACGGCGCTCCTCGGGTGTGCTCCATCCCGTGACGATCGAGATACGTCGCCAGCTCACCCGACACGTAACAGGGGCCGTTGTCGCTCAAGAGCCGAGGCCGATGCACGACCCGCACCTCGTCCACTCCCGCCTTCGCTCGCGCCAGATCCAGCGTCTCGGTCACGTCCGACGCCTTCATCGTCGTGCTCACCGGCCACGCCAGGATGTAGCGTGAGTAATCGTCGAGCACGGTCGACAGGTAGTACCAGCCCCAGCCGACCACGCGCAGGTACGTGAAGTCGGTCTGCCAAAGCTCATTCGGTCGCTTGGTCGGATGCTGGAAGCGATCGGCAGCGCGGATCAGGAGGTAGGCTGGGCTCGTGATCAGGTCGTGCGCCTTCAAGATCCTGTACACGCTGGATTCCGAGATGAATTGGCCCGTCCGATCCGTCATCCGCCAGGCCAGCTCCCGAGGCGACTGGCGGTAGGAAACATGAACGGCCTATTTGCCCAGGTCGCCGGGTAGCCGCCACCGCGAAGCCTGGAGCGAGGTCCAGTTGGCGGTAGGCGGGATCAAGGGCCCATTTGCCCAGGACGGCGGGTAGCCGCCACCGCGAAGGCTCGAGCCAGGTCCGGATTTCGGGTTCAAGCGGCCGCGGCGGAGCCGTCGCGCCGTTAGGTCGGATTGGAACCAAAAAGGGGCTTCATGTCGGCTATCCGCCGGTCACGGCGCCTCCGCCCGCGTTGGAGAGTAGTCCCGCGGGGAAGAAGTTCGCATCGAGGTCGAGTCTCTGCCGCACATCTTGCCGGCGCCATGATCTGACCGACTTGACCATCACCTCGTCGACCGGACCCACGTCCCCGGCATCGTACTGGATGATGCCTCACGTACCGCTGCTGGTGATGCGGATAGCCGACATGAAGCCCCTTTTCTGCTCCCATCCGACCTAACGGCGCCTTACCGGATGTATGCGTGCGCCTCTTTCTGCCTCATGGAGCCTCCGCCGTGTGGAGCATCGTGTTGCCGGCGGCGACGCGGGCGAAGCGGTCCGGCTCGCGCGCGAGAACGGCCATCGCGATGGGCCCACCCCAATCCTGGCAGACGATCGTGATGTCGCGCAGGTCGAGGTGCAGAACGAGCTCCCGTAGCCACTCGATGTGCGTCTCGAACGTGTAGTGCGACGGGCGGGTGAGCTTGTCGGAGCGTCCGAACCCGATGTGGTCGATCGCGATCGCGCGCAGGCCGGCCGCGGCGAACACGGGAATCATCTTCCGGTAGACGTACGACCAGGTCGGCTCGCCGTGGGCCATCAAGACCACGGGCGAGTCCTTCGGCCCTTCGTCGACGTAGTGCATGCGAAGCGTGCCGTCGGCGTAAGGGTTGCGTAGCTCGGCGTAGTTCGGGGTGAACGGGTACCCGGGGAGGTTCGCGAACCGTGCGTCGTCGGTGCGCACAGTGACCGGGACTTCCGGGCCGGTGAGAGGCGTCACGACGGAGCCTCCGCCCGTGCGTAGGTCTGAATCAGATGCATGGGCGAACCGTACAGGAAGTCGTGCTGGCGTCACCCCCTCTACGATTCGCGCCGCGCTCAGTCTGCTAGGGCCGCGTTCATCACCCGGTTCACCGCTTCGGTCGGCGCGTTCAGATCGTATCCGATCGTGTCCCAGAAGTCGCAGTTGCCGTAGGGATCGACCGTCGTCGATAGCTCGGGGGAATCGAGGACGAGGTACTCGAGCCCGGCCGGGGTGAACCCAGGCCACGGGAATCCGCCGTGCGCATTGGGGTCGAGCGCGGTTCCGAAGCTCCCCCAGTAATGGACCATCTCGTCGGAGAGCCGCGCCTGTTCCGGCGTGAACTGGTAGCCGACCTGGCGATCCGTGTGAAACACGAACGGGACGTCGTCGCCGTGGCACGCCGCATCCACGCACTGAGGAATGTCGGGCCAGATGTTGACGCCGGTTTCCGTGAACTCGTAGACCCAGATCGCCTCGCGCGCCTGCGACGCCACGAAGCGGTTCGCGCAGCCGAAGAGGTAGTCGGTTGCGACGCTCGAGAGAACCAAGAAGTTGTCCCCGCTCGGGTCCGGCGGATACAGCACCAGGACCTCCTCCGCGATGTCCGCGCCGAAGAGGAGCGTCAGGACGGTGGTGTAGACGGTGTCGCTGATGGTTCCGCCTTCGAGCTTCGCGATCTCGTCGACGAACACGATGCCTTCGTTGGTATTCGTGCCGAGGACGGTGGGGCGATCGAGCGCTCCGTTCTGCGCGGTGATCGTCGGGTCGCCGGTGAGGAAGTCCTCGTCGATGAGCGGAGAGAACACGAGGAACCCGGCGAGCCTGGCACCGACCAGACTGTTCAGCAGAAGCGCTTCGCTGGATTGTTGCTCGACGATGGTGTCCGCCGGCACGGACCGCAGGCAGGTGAGGCCCTGATCTTCGCAGCCGACCAACTTCTCGAAGAGCTCCCCGCTCGGGACGGCCTGCTCGAGGGTTTTGTAGGGGATCCCGAACGGATTGCTCTCCATCAGGATCGCGCGGAAGAGCCCACTGCTCGATGGCACCGAGAGCTGGTGAAGACCCACCGACATCGCACCTGCGCTCTCGCCGAAGATCGTCACGTCGTCGGGATTTCCGCCGAACGCCGCGACGTTGTCCTGCACCCAGCGCATTGCGAGCTGCTGATCCATGAGGCCGTAGTTGCCGGTGAGTCCGTCGACGCCGGCGAGGAAGCCGAGCGCACCGACTCGGTAGTTGATCGTGACGAGGATGACGTCTTGCGTCGCCGAGAGGTAGGCGCCGTCGTAGAGCGGGATGTTCGTGCCGCCCGAGGTGAACGAGCCGCCGTAGATCCAGATCATCACGGGGCGGGAGTCGCCGCCGTGGACGCCGAGCGGGCGCCAGACGTTCAGCGAGAGGCAATCCTCGCTAGTCTTGCGTCCCGCGCCGAACTCCGAGTCGGGATCCGATTGGGGGCAGGCCGCCGGGACCGTGTCGGTCGCGTCGAACACCCCATCCATCCGGGCCTTGGGAATCGGCGGACGCCACCGATTGTCGCCCGCCGTCGTCTCGGCGAACGGAATTGCGAAGAAGCCTTCCACCCCGAGGTCGGGAGCATCGACGACGTCGAGCTGGAGGCCGCAGACGTCACCGGATGTCGTGCCGACGACATCCGTCGTGCAGCCCACGTTCTCCGTGTCGGAGCATGCGGCGAGCATCGCCGCGAGGATGAACGCCGTCCATGACCGAACCGATGAGCGAACCAGACCAGCCACCGAATCTCTCCCTCGAATCCTCACTTCACCACCCCCTCAGATCACGCGCATCGGATCCATCCCGACGCCGACGAAGCGGGGAGGTTACCGCCATCGCCCGGCTGTTCCAAGCTTGTTAGGCCTCTTGGCATGCCTGATTCTCTCGTCCCGACCACCGAGTTCCTCGAAGCCGAGCTCAAAGACCGGATTCTCACGATTCGCCTGAACCGTCCGGATGCGCTGAATGCCTTCCGGCCGGAGATGCTGATCGGCATCGCCGAGCTCGCAGAGACGGCGAATGCCGCGTCGGACGTCTCGGTGATCGTGCTCGAGGGGGCCGGGCGGGCCTTCTCCGCCGGGGTGGATCTGAAGGTCCTGCAGAACGAGACGCCGCAGGCGGGGAAGATCGGCACTGTGTTCGATGACGCGGCCCGTCGAGCCTATCTGGCGCTCCGTCGCTGCGCGCGGCCCGTCATCGCGAAGGTCCACGGTGCGTGTTTCACCGGGGCGCTCGAGATGGCGCGGATAGCCGACATGAAGCCCCTTTTTGGCTCCCATCCGACCTAACGGCGCCTTACCGGACGTATGCGTGCGCCTCTTTCTGCCTCATGGAGTTCGGATCGATACGGAGGATCTCGATCTCTGGATTCGAGAACCCGAAGCGAGGCGCAGTTGATCGAAAGCTCTTTACGGCGGTAGCCCGATCAACCGCCACCATCACCCTTGATCGCCGCTCCGAAGCCGCCTCGGGATTCTCCCGGAAGCGATCCAAGGCCAGACTGCTCGTCACCAGATGCAGCGGCCAAGTTCGGCATCGCCGGCTCTCGGTGATCAAGGTCAGATGGAATTCCTTGAACCCCGCGTCAGCCAGGGGCGGGGCATACGGGCTGGCGAAGAAGACCTGACCCCCTCGTGCATGGTCAACGATCCAGTCGCGCGCGAGGTCCCTCGTGTCCGGGTACATCCCATGGACAAACCTTCCTGCCACTTGAGCCGGAAGGATTAACGCGATCGACAGAACGACCCCGGCAAACACCCGACGGAGCAGCCGCACCTCCCCGACGGCCATGGCCCTCAATTCCGCCAGCCCGATGCCGCCGACAACGCAGAGGCCCGCTAGCCCTGGCATCACGTAACGGGAAAAGAAGGGATAGGGCTTTGCCGGAACGACTTCCATCATCGCGAGGTAGCCAAGCGTCCATGCGAGCAGCACCAGAGCGAAGTCACGGCGCGCCAGGAGCAACGAACGGGCTCCCCACGCTGCGAGGGCTAGACCGGCAACCCCCATCGCGGGGAGCAGGCTACGGGTCAAGTAAAAGAACCCCCATGTCTTCCATATCGGAAGCGAGATGCCATCGTGATGTCCCGCGAGCGCGTAGGCCGCCTGATATTCCATCCCCTCGACGAGATGCCAGGGGTCCCAGATGATCCAGGGCGTGGTCGCTAAGAACCCGATCGCAGCCATGGCGACCACGAGACTGAAGTGTGTCGCGGCGCGCTCCCGTCGAAGCCACACCTCCGGGAGCAGGGCCAACGCGAGGGCGGAGACCCCTGAGAACTTCGACCCCGCACAGAGCCCCGCAGCGAGACCGCAGAGGGCAGCATCCCCTCGCGCGCGCGATTCGAGCCGGCGAACTGCTGCCAGCGCCGTCACGGACATCCACAGCGTCAGTGGGGTGTCCTCTTTGATGTACCCCGCAGCAGCGATACTGACCGGGTTGACGGCGAAAAGGAACGCGGCGAAGAGGCCAGCTGGAACGCTCCAGACTCGCAGGCCAATCAGATACAAGGGCACGACTGTAGCGGCCGAAAGAACTGCCATCCAAGCTCGCCCCGCCCACAGGTCGAGAGACAGGCCTGTACTCAGGACTCGCTGTCCTACGTCGCCGGCGATCCAAGCGAGCTGGAGCCCCGCCTCGCGCAACACGGGGAGCACCGCAGCCAACGTGTAGAAGAGGAAGCCGGGCTGGATTCCTGGTGGCGTGTAGTCCTTTCCGGCGAGACCCGTCGCGACGCGGAGGTTCTGGCTCTCGTCGGGGAGATACTCGTGCGGAAGCCCCAGCACGCTCCCCCAGAGCCGGAGCGCCAACGCGACAACGAACAGGAGCCCGAGGGACGACAACGCGCCCGCGGAACTGGACCTCTTCCGTGCTCCGGTTCCGTCCATCCTACGTGGCACGGGCCAGCGAAACGACTCGGACGCGATCAATCGCTCGCTCGCTCGTCACTCGGTAACCTCGATCTCGTGCCGTCGCGTCGACATCGATCTTCGAGTTCGGCTTCAACACCAGCACGATGGCCTCCGGTCGCCCCCATCGAGTTGCCCCAAGGTCCGGGACCTGTTCGACGCAATGCACACCCTGTGCTCGAAGCCCGCGAACGAGCTTTTGCGGCCCGAGAAACGAGGCGCGATCAAAGTAGAACCCGAAAGTGGGGCATCCAGACGGGGGCGATACGAAGACCAGGTCGTTCTCTCGACGGAGGTCCTGCACCACAGCAGAAACCACGCGCCAATCGGGTTTCGGGAGGGCGCTAAGGTCGGCGTGCATGAACGACGACACGGCGAGCGCGATTCCTGCTGCCCACCGCCAGGCCCGACTAGGCACAGCTACCTCGAGCATGACCGCGGTCAGAAGTGTGATCCCGGGAAGCGCGAAGAGCACGTAGCGTGGGAGAAAGATCGGCGTCCACTGCGCAATCACGAAGCAGAGCAGAACCGAAGCGATCCCCCACCAGGCAAGCGCGAAGACGCGCGGGCCCAGGCCGCGGTGGTCGACACCACGCAGCATGAGGATCCAGGCTCCCACGACGACCAGTCCCGCCTCCGCCGCAACCGCTGCCGGGCCGCCACCGAGTTGAACTATCGCGTCCAGCAGTTGCGCACGTCCTGGGGGACCGAGCCAGTAGACGCCGGGCACCGGCGCTCTATCGACCAGGACTGGTATCCAGGGAGAAAACAATCCGACGGCGGCGATTTGACTGACGATGTAGAGGCCGGCGGTCCGAGCCGGAGGTCGCACAGCGGCCAACCCGACCAACTGCGCCAGGAAGGCAATCGCAACCGTAAAGTGCGTGTACACGGCAAGCGCGTTGACGACGGAGAGAATCGCCGCGCGCCAAACACTCGGTCGCTCGAGTAGGGCGAAGTAGACATAGAAGGACACCACGCAAAGGAGAAGGACCAGACTGTACGATCGGGCCTCTTGCGCATAGTTCAAGACCATCCCGGCGTCGAGGTAGAGAAGCGACGCGAGGACCGCGACTTCCGCCGAGAAGAAGCGTCTGGCAAGTAGGAACAAGAACACGCCGGCGAGCGCGCTGGCCAACAGGGAGAGAGAACGCGCGCCGGTCTCCGTCAGGCCGAAAAGCTCAACCCATGCCGAGAGCATGAGGTTGTACGCCGGAGGATTCTCGTTCGTTGCAGAGAAGCGCAGGAGATGCTGCGTCGAAAAATTGGTGCGCAGTAGGGATAGGGATTCGTCGAGCCAGAGAGCACTCTGTCCAAGGCCAGGGCCGCGAACGCCGATCTGGAGACAGAAGACGACCAGCCCGCTCCACAACGGATAACGGTCCGCCAAGGAGACCGTCCTGTCGACGATGGGCATGGTTCGGAACCTGATGTAGTCGATCGTGCAGGATGTCAACCACTGCTGATGGCAGCCGACCACCGCCGAGAGGAACAACGGAGCCCGATGTCCAGGGGTCATTCTCCCGAATACGAAACGCTCACAGCTTCCCGCGGGTGGGCAGTCGTGCGGATAGCCGACATGAAGCCCCTTTTGGGTCTCAGGGCGACAGAACGGCTCCGTATCGGGATCGCAGTCGATAGCGCGACGGTTCACGTCTTCAAAGACGTCGGGATCAGTGGGCCGGATTTCTAAGAGACATTTCCGGCACGTTTGCTCGACTACGCAGCGCGTAGATTCTGCCGCCTACACGACGAGCCATTGCCGTCTTCTTGATCTGTTCTCGGCGCGAGAGGATCGTGTCGCGCCGCCCATGACATGCACGACCTGCACTTCATCGACGCCTGTCTTCGCTCGCGCCAGGTCCGGCGTCTCGGTCACGTCTGACGCCTTCATCGTCGTGACGAGCGTCCACGCCAGGATGTTGCGCGAGTCATCGCGGGCTTGCGCGGCTCCAGGCCAGCGTCGCCGTGCTCGCGGTAGCGCTCGTACCAGACGTAGAACGTCGAGCGACTCACACCCAGTTCCCGAAGCGTCCGGTGCACCGACAGGTCCGAGCCTTCTACCAGGCGGATCACCTTCTCCGCGCTTTCTCCCTTTCCCATCGGATTCTCCTTCCGTTTGGGCCGGGAGTGTCTCTTATTTCATCGACCTATTTGGTCCAACCGTCTCTGAACCCGAACACGTGCGCTACATGGATGATTTCGTCCTGCTGGCGCGTACGCGTTGGCAGCTGCGGCGAGCGATCGCCGAGGTGCATGCGGTGATCGGGCCAATCGGTCTGCGCCTGCACCCCGACAAGCGTTTCATCGGCTCGCTGCGTC
>JAQWRY010000030.1 GCA_029243485.1 Candidatus Binatia bacterium
TGGTGCGCAGTTCGTTGCGATCCCGCACAACTCGAACATCTCGAAGGGGCGCATGTTCCCAGAGAAGTCGCTGCGCGGAGAACCGTTCACCGAGGAAAGCGCACGCACGCGCGCCAAATGGGAGACCGTGGTCGAGGCGACACAGTTCAAAGGGGACTCCGAGGCCCACCCCGACCTTTCGCCGAACGACGAGTTCGCCGACTTCGAACTCTATCCCCACTACATCCAGCGCGACCCACCCCCGTATGAAGCAAGCGAAGGCGACTACGTTCGCTCCGCGCTCAAACGCGGCCTCGCGATCGAAGAAAAGATCGGGTTCAACCCGTACCAATTCGGCCTGATCGGCTCGACGGATTCTCACACCGGCGTCGCGTCTGCCGAGGAGAACAATTTCTGGGGCAAATTCCCGCGCGACTCGAAGCCGGAAACGAAGACGGGTTGGCGCGGCGGCAAGGGACCTTCGGGGTGGTCGATGTCCGCGTCCGGGCTCGCCGCCGTCTGGGCGGAAGAGAATTCGCGCGACGAGATCCTCGATGCGTTCCGGCGACGTGAGGTCTACGCGACCACCGGCCCACGAATGGCCGTGCGCGTCTTCGCCGGGTGGGACTTCGATGAGTCGGACCTGGCGAGCAAGGACCTCGCCGACGTCGGCTACGCGCGCGGCGTTCCCATGGGCGGAGAGCTGACCCGCCAGGGTGACGGCGGCGCTCCGCGCTTCCTGATTCAGGCCCTGAAAGACCCCAAGAGCGGAAACCTCGATCGCATCCAGGTGATCAAGGGATGGCTCGACGAGGATGGCTCCCCCCAGGAACGCATCTACGACGTGGCGGGCGCAGGGGAACGCACGCGCGACGCGGCCGGCAAGCTCTCACTCATCGGCAACACCGTCGACCTCACGACGGCGCGCTACACCAACGACATCGGCGCCGCGGACCTGACCGCCGCGTGGGAAGACCCCGACTTCGACGGTGACCAGTCCGCGTTCTACTACGTCCGCGTTCTGGAGATCCCCACGCCGCGGCACTCCCTCATGGATGCGGTCGCGCTTGGAGTCGACCCGAGCGAGGTCGAGGGCGCATCCACGATTCAAGAACGCGCCTACACGTCCCCGATCTGGTACCGGCCGTAGGCGCAGGCAGCGGCGCTCTCGCTCGCGCGAGGAACCCCACCCAAGACGATCACCTCGACCTGCCGCCGACCCATCCGCGCTCGCTTCGTGGCTCGCCTTCAACTCGCGACCGCGCCGCCATGCCTCTCGGTGTGCGCCGGGTTTGCACCTCCTCCGAATCGAGTCCGCTATTCGTCGTCGACGACGCCAGGATCGCCGCAACCCATCTCGGGTCAGGCTCCTAGACGGATTCGGCGAGTCGCTGCGCGGCGCGCGCGTGGCGGATCGCGAGAGGCCCGATACGCTCCGCGACGAATTCGGAACTGCCCATCGCGCCGACGGCGAGGGCCGCCGCGTGCGCGGCAAGTTCTGCGACCATCATGGTGAGCTTCGTGCGCTCGGCTTCTTCGTCCGCAACGAGAACCTGGCTCGCCGAAAACTGCGCCTTCACATTCTCCATCTCGGCAACGTCGAGGTAGAGCCCCGCGTGAAAACCGAGTCCGGTACGCGCCTGCGTCGCATGCTCCTGATACTGGTCAAGGTCTTCAGCGTTCGGCCGACCCGATGCGACGCGCGCGTCGCGCGCGGCCCTGTACGCAGACTCCCCGCTTCGGTCCTTCTGCGAAAGCCAGCGTTCCGCCCAATCGTTCCACAGAGGCTCTGTGCACGCTTGACGTGCCGCCTCGATCGCACGGACAATTTCTTCTTCCAGCTCATGCATCGCTTTCATCCCTCACCTCAAGTCGTAGTCGAGAACACACCAACAATGGAAGGTGTAATCCAACCGAACAACGAGGATCCTTCGAACGACTGTCCACAAGCCCCGGTTCACTACAGAGAGTCGTGTGCGGTCTGCGCTGCGGGGGCCCGCGTGGGACGATCTCCTCCCCGAACCTTGACGAAGCCCCACAACTTCACGAACGTCCCGGGGTGAAGGGCGCCTCCCGCACCTACGTCCTCGGTTTCTTCCTACTGCTGGGAGTTGCCGCAGGACTCCGCTTCTGGGGCCTCGACTCGGGGCTGCCGCACCTCATGACTCGGCCCGACGAGGAGGTGCTCCTTCTCAAGACGCGCTTCCCCGCCAGCGGCCAGCTCGATCTGCAGTACAACCTGCGGCATCCGGGTGTTCCGAGCGCGTATATCTTTCTCTTGTGGGGCGTGGGCGAAGTCGGGCTACCCGTCATGCAGACGCTCGGGTACGCGCCGCCGGGAGACTACCTGCACTCACTCGATCGCTTTCCGGCCCGCCTACTTCTCCTCGAACGAATCCTCTCCGCCCTCGCCGGCATCGCAAGTGTCGCCGCTCTCATGTGGTTCACCCGACTCGAACTCGGCGGCCCGACGGCGCTTTGCGCGGGTGCCATCCTCGCAACGTCGTTTCTGCACGTCCGCGAGAGCCATTCGGCAAAGCCGGACGTCGCACTCGGCCTGTTCGCCATCCTCGCGCTCGGGCTCCTCGCCCGTATGGCCCGGGAGGGCACGACCCGCAATGCGGTCAAGGCCGGGGCAGCGATCGGATTCGGACTGGCGATGAAGCCGCCGGCCCTCCTGTTGTTCGTACCGGCCTGGGTCGCGGGCATGATGTCTTCGACGGCGGCCGGCTGGCGGCGACTCGTACCCGTGAAGTCGATCATCGTCGTGCTCGTCGCCGTGCTGATCTTCGTCGCGACGTCACCCGATCTCTTCACAAACCCGGAAACCCGTCACCAACTCGTCAACATCGTCTACATCGTGTTCCCCGAGTTCACGCCAGAGGGCGAGGAGAGCCCGGTCGCCAAGACGGCGACGACGCCGGCCCGCGACGTGATCGGCGGCTACGACTACTACTACAACTTCGCGTACCGCCACGGCGCCGGCTGGGTCATCTACGTTCTCACGCCCATGGCGGTCGTCTGGGGATTCCTTTCCCGCACACCGCTGGCCATTCTCAGTTCCCTGTTCAGCGTCGTCGGCCTCGTCGTCTTCGCTGGGTCCACCGCTTGGCAGGCCCGCTACCTGATCCCGCTGCTCCCGGGAGCAGCCGTGCTCGTGGCCGGAATGCTCCAGGCCGGCATCCGGCGCCTGAGTCCCGAGAACTGCCACGGCCCGCTCCTCGCAGTCGCGACGCTTGTGGTGATCGCCCAGCCGCTGCGGACGTCGGCCAGCTTCGATGAGATCGTTGCCCGGACCGACACGCGGGGCCAGACGACGAACTGGGTCCGCGAGAACCTGCCCCCGGGCTCGATCGTCGGGGTTGCCGGGACGGTCTTTTGGGGCTGGGGCGAGCCGTGGATGCCCGGGAATGTGAAGCGGGTCCAGGTAGGTCTCGAGCCGGGAGCGCTGGACCAAGCCGGCGTCGAGTACCTCGTCACCCACGACCACCCGCTGTTTTCGTCTACGATCGACCCCGCGCTCCTCCGCCGACTCGAACCGCGGCTGGAGTTGCTCACCGAGTTCAGTCCCTTCGTGGAGGACGGCGAAGGGGCCTCGTTCGACGCCCAGGACGCGTATTACGTCCCGATCACGGGACTCGACGCGGTGGACCGGCCGGGACCGGTCGTGAAGATCTACCGGGTCCGGGCCGACGGCGGCCGACGGTAGAATCGCCTTTGAAACACTGGGAGATCCAGCTCTCCATCGCGACTCCCCGGCCGGAATCGGCCGGGAGTTGCGATGGAGAAGAATCTAGGGGAGTGCGGTCAGCACTCCGAACGCAGGACTTCCGCCTCGCGGCCGGGAACGTCCTGGAGAAGCCGGCGGGCCCACTCTCGCCAGCTGCCTGGTGAGTCGGCCATCCTCGCCTGCTCCAGGTACTCCCGAGCGGCGTCCAGGCGGCGGCGACACTCTTCGTCGGTGCTCATGCTTGTACGATACGCCGATTTGCCGATTACAGAAATAGGTCTCGGCCGGAGATCGTGTCTATTTTTCTCTTTTTGTGGACCAGATCGCGCCATAGGCCGTACCTTGGCAGGTGCGCCGAAGCCCTCCCCACGACCCTCGATGCGTTTCGCCCTTCCGTCAAGCGATGAACTACCTCATCGCCCAACACGAGACACGGCGGACTTCCTCCCGCCCGGCTTCATCGTGCGCACGATCGCCTTTAAATCCGCGCCCTAGGTCGTGAGCGGCAGCATCTCGGCGGCCAGGCGGTCGAGTTCGACGTGCATGTCGTCGGGCGGAACCAGGGGGCGAAGAAGAAATTTCGAGAAGCCGGCGTCGGTCCACTCCCGCACCCGGTCTCGGAGCGCATCGAACCCGACCGGCACGATGTCCGCCGGATCGCCCGCGCGCTGTGCCTTGAAGAACTCGGCTACCTGCGGCGGCATGGGACCGCTCGCGTAGAAGAGGTTCGCACCAAAGTGCTCGGGGTCCATCTCACGGCCCGCTGCCTTCGCCGACGCCTCGATCTGCGGCCGCAGCGCCGCGGCTTCCGCGGGCAGCATCAGACCCGGCATCCAACCATCTCCCAGGCGGCCACAGCGCTCGAGCGCCCCCTTGGCCTTGCCTCCGAGCCAGACCTCCAACGGCTGCTGGGTCGGCGTCGGCTTGATCGTGACGTCGGACAACGGATAGCGGGGCCCCTCGTGATCGACAGCTTCGCCGCGCCAGAGCATTCGCAGAAGAGGCACCATCTCCTCCATCGTCGCAGCGCGCTCTTTGCGTCCGACGCCCTGAGCGCCCGCGTCGGCTTCGTTCGGCAGACCGATCACGCCGACGAGCAGCAGCCGCCCGCCCGAGAGCCGGTCCAGGTGCGCCAGTTGCCGCGCGAGCGTCACGGGATGGCGCCCCGGGATGATCAGGTGCGTCCCGAGCTTCAGCTTTTCGGTGCGCCCCGCCGCGAAGGCGAGCGCCACCATCGGATCGAGCGTGGGCTGGAGGAGCACCTCGGGCACCCAGAGCGAATCGAAGCCGTGTCGCTCGAGATCGTCGACCAACGGCCCGAGGACTTCCGGCGTGGTCTCCGGCCCAATGGTAAATCCAAACCGAATCTTCATGCACTCATGTCGCAGGACGAGGGCTCCGGGCGCAACACGTGCTCCCTATCCGCCGAAGAAGACCCGAAGGCCTAGGGACAAGAGAAACGAACCCAGATTTCCCGACAACCGATTCCCATCGACCACGATCTCGTTTCCACCAGAGATGACGCACTTCCCGTGGAATCCGAGGGACGCGTTGCTGGCGAAGAAGTAGTCGATCCCCGTTCGGGCGGGTCTCGTCTATGAAGAATTCGTACGAATCCATCGAGAGGTCCAAGCCGAGGTACTTGCCTTGTACGAAGCCCGAAGACAGACCTCCGACGTCGTGCGCGGAGGTCATCGGATTGCCGTCGCCGAACCGGACCTGGAAGGACCCATAGAATGGCGTGGGGTCGGCCACCTGAGCGGGCGGCCAATCCTGCAAGCAACACCACGACCGCAAACGCGCTACGAAGAACGATCGGACGCGCTCTCATCCGCCGGCACATCCACTTCCCGCCCCAACAACACGCGATCACGATCCTGAACCAAAACGACCGGAGGCGGAACGAGGATCTCTCGCAACTCTTCGAGGCGCGAGGTCTTCGTCACCAGTAGGAGGGGACGCGCGGCCCACGCGTCGACGAGTTGATGCAGCTTCGACCAGAAGAACGCCTGCCGGTCGCTCGCGTGCTTCGCCCCGTGCCAGATCTCACCCGCGTAGTCGACCATCACGACGCGCTCACCCGTGTAGTACGGCAAGCCCTGCATGAGGATCTTGTAGGCGACGAGTTGCTCGCCTACCGCGAGTCGCTCCCTCGCGACTTCCGCGACGACGTACGAAGTCTTCAGGATCGCGCGCGCTTCAATCGCCGCGGTCAGAGCGAGGGCAACCGCAAAGGCAGTCGCGACGAATGCGAAGTCCGAGCCTGCTCTACCGCGACGGGCGAGCGCACCGTGAACGAGAAGAACGAGGGCCACCACAACGCCGCACCAACCCAAGGCCGCCGCAAGCGCTCGCACGTCTTGCGGCTCGAAGCGAAAGGCCTCTGCGATCGCTCCCGTCGCCGTGACCCCCGCGAGAGAAACCACCAGCGCGACGGCAGACAACGAGAGAAGAGCCGCCGCGTTGATCGACAGCGCCTTCTTGAAGACTCGCGCCTCCGACATCTCGTCGACCCAGGCCCCCGCAAGAAGTGCCAACGGCGGGAACGCCGGCAGGATGTACCCAGCTAGCTTGGACGACGCGAGCGAGAAGAACACGAGCACGATCCCCGCCCAGAGCCCGAGGAAGAGAACCGCCTCACGAGGGATCCGGACAGCGGCCGACCTCGCCTCACCGGAGAACGCGAGGCCGGAGAACATCAACGTCCACGGCAACGCTCCCAGGAACAAGACGGGGAGATAGTAGAGCGGCCCCTCTGGGTGTCCCACATCCGATGCAAATCGCCGCAGGTGCTCGTGCAAGAAGAAGAACTCGAGGAACTCCGGGTTGCGACTCGAGACGAGAGCGAACCACGGCACCGTCACCGCGAGGAACAGAGCAATCGGCTTCCACGACAGGAAGGCCTTCGTCGTGATCCAGTCTCGGGAGACTGCCAGGAAGGCGAGTGCGATCGTGCCGGGGATAACCAGTCCGATCAGCCCCTTGGCCAGCACAGCCGCCCCGCTCGCCAGCGCGGCCGCGAGAACCCACGGCGTCTTCGAGGTCGCGCGATGCGCCGCCAGGAAAGCGACCAGCACCGCGGT
This sequence comes from Candidatus Binatia bacterium, assembly GCA_029243485.1. Classification (NCBI taxonomy): domain Bacteria; phylum Candidatus Binatota; class Binatia (SeqCode); species Binatia bacterium. The sequence goes on from JAQWRY010000030.1 coordinate 6,793, forward strand.
CAGGAGCGCGGTGAGGAGCATGTCGATCACGAGGCCCTGCGAGAAGGCGAAGAAGAGCGGACTCGTCCCAAGAAGGACCGATCCGAAGAAGGCGGCGCGGCGGCTGAGTAGCCACGTGCCGAGGAGATAGGTCAGAGCGATGCACGCGAGCGCCGACAGCGCCGGCACCAGACGAGCCACCCCTTCACTCTGTCCGAACACGGTAAACGCGGTCGCGATCGCCCAGTACAGAAGGGGCGGCTTCTCGAAGTAGTTTACGTAGTTGAGCCGCGGCGTGAGCCAATCGCCACTCTCGATCATCTCGCGCGGGATTTCCGCGTAGCGACCTTCGTCCGGGTCCTGCAGCACCCACCCGTCGAGGCGCGAGAGGTACAGCACCGTCAAAACCAGGAATGCAAGCCACCAACGCACTCCGAGAAGTTTGCAACAAGGGTTTGACCAGCGCAATCCGATTCTAGAACTCGGCCGAGTCTTTCCCCCGCCTGGTCCCCAGGCCCCGGGGATTCTGTTACGGGGAACCCATGCCGCGCGCTGACGAGATCCGAATGAACGACGACGAGATCCGCGAGTACCTGAGGAACGGTCACACCATCATCCTCGTTTCCAACGGTCGCAAGGGATTCCCCCACGCCGTGCCGATGTTCTACGGCATCGACGACGACCTCACGATTCGCTTCGCCACCTACGGCTCGAGCCAGAAGGTGAAGAACATCGAACGCGACCCCCGGGTCACGCTCCTCGTCGAGAGCGGCTCGGCCTACGACGAACTCCGGGGCGTCATGGTCGAAGGCCAAGCCGAGATCGTGACCGACCTCGACGCCACCGTCGACACGATGATCGAAGCCATGGGCAAGACCGAAAACGCGCTCCCCCCCGCCGCCAGCCTCCCCGAGGACGTAAAAAAACAAATGGCCGGCAAGCGCGTCCTCATCCGCGTCCGCCCCACCCGCTTCCTAAGCTGGGACCACGGCAAACTCCCGACGTCCAAGACTCCGAACGCGCTCTGAGGGAGGGGACGTTGGTTAGTCTCGCGATTTTTGTTTAGTCGCGGACGCGAACGTTTC
>JAQWRY010000031.1 GCA_029243485.1 Candidatus Binatia bacterium
CCGGTCGATATCGAGATCGATGCCGGCGCGCTGCAGCCTGGGTGCGAACCGCTGCATCCCGATTGCCTCCTGCCGTTCCCTTCCAACGTCTACACGGTCGCGGATTCTGCGGCGTCGACGGGGTTGCAGATCTCGTTCACGCGCGAGGCGCTCCCCGCCAATCAGGACGGCGTTCGGATCGATCCCGGTCCCTGGACGGAGAACGATGGCTTCAGCCCAGGTTCGGCAGTCGCAGTCCGCTACGCGGATGTCGATCTCGCCGCGTCCGGCGCTCCTCCCATTACCGACATCGCGCGCTCGCTAGGGGCGGGCTCTGCGACCGTCGTCGTCGACGCCGACACAGGTGAGCGTTGGCCTCATTGGGCAGAACTCGACGCGAACGCGGCAGACGAGGTTCCAGTTCTCTTCATTCGTCCGGCGAAGAACTTCCCCGAAGGCCATCGGATCGTCGTCGGCATCCGGAGGCTCGTCGATTCGGAGGGCAACGACTTTGCGCCGACGGACGTCTTCCGTGCCTACCGCGACGACCTATTTACCGGAGTCCCTGCAGTCGAGGACCGACGGGCGGCGATGGACGCGGTCTTCGAGACTCTCGCGGGGGCGGGTGTGGACCGATCCGATCTTCTGATCGCGTGGGATTTCACCGTCATCAGCACCGAGAACCTAACGGGCCCACTGCTCAGCATCCGAGATCAGGCGTTCGAGATCCTGGGCGACGCATCCCCGACGTTTGCGATCTCCGAGGTGAGCGACGTCGACAGCGACCGATGGAGCCGGGAAGTCAAAGGCACTTTCGAGGTTCCGCTCTTCCTCGAGCAAGCGGGAGAGCCCGGATCGATTCTTCGCCGAGACCCTCTGGGCCAACCAACGTCGAGCGGGACATTTACGGCCCGCTTCGTGTGCGGAATCCCCCCGCCGGGTCCGGGGCTACTCAAGGCGATGGTCTATGGCCACGGACTCCTCGGGACCGGCAACCAGGCCCTGTCGTCCGGCCCAGGTCTAGTCGCGCGCGAGTTCGGGCGCGTCTCTTGCGGCACGGACCTCGTCGGGATGGCCGATGAGGACACGATCAACGCGATCGTCATCTTGCAGGACATCTCGACGTTTCGTTCGCTTGCCGACCGGCTGCTCCAGGGGCATCTCAATACCCTGTTTCTCGGCCGCCTCATGATTCACCCGGATGGCTTCGGATCGGATCCGACGTTTGCCGGCTTGGCATCCGGGAATGACGCCGACCTCCAGTACTACGGGATCAGCCAGGGCGGCATCATGGGTGTCGCCACGACTGCCGTTGCGACGGATTGGAGCCGCGCGGTTCTGGGAGTTCCGGGGATCAACTACTCCACGCTCCTGAACCGAAGCGTCGATTTCGACCCGTTCTTCGAAGTGATGCAAGGGTCCTATGCGTCCCCGTACGATCAGGCGTTGATCCTGATGCTGATCCAGATGCTCTGGGACCGGGGAGAGGGAAACGGCTACGCGAATCATCTCGCCGATGATCCGCTGCCGGGAACCGCGGAAGACAAACGCATTCTTCTTCACGTCGCGTTCGGAGACCATCAGGTCGCCAACGTGACGACCGATGTGCTTGCCCGGACGATGGGGATCCCGATCTCGTGGCCCGCCATCGCCGACGGTCGCCACCCGGACGTCGAGCCCTACTGGGGGCTCGATCGCTTGGAAGCGTTTCCCCATGCAGGGTCCGCGCTCGTCATCTGGGACTCGGGGATTCCGGCGCCCCCGACCGACAACATCGCGCCGCGCGAAGGCGACGATCCTCACGACGATCCGCGTGGCGAACCGATCTCCGTCGAGCAGCGCGGGGTGTTTCTCGACAGCGGGACGGTGATCGACGTGTGCGGAGGGCTATGTACGGCCGAGCAGCGCTGACGGGCCTGCTAGAACACCAACCAGACGCCCATTCCGACATTCGCGCACCTGATCGGTGCGAACAGCAGAATTGTCGGGTATTCTCATGGCGATTCTGCAAAGCTCGCCCCCATGAGCCCATATCGGAGGAAAACCAGTGCGTAGACCAGCCCGAAGCGTCGTCGCCCTACCCGTTCTGATCGCCCTACTGAGCCCGGGATGGATTCCGGAAGCAACCGCTCACGATGCCACCGTTGGCATCAGCGGCCGCGCGATCACGGTCGACACCCGCAGGGAGCCTGCGAAACACAAGCTCCTGTTCAAGTCGGTCAAAGAGATCGCACTTTTCCCCCTCCACGATCCAGCCACCACCGGGTCGGCAGTGCTGGTTCGATGGACCGGAGTCGGCGGCGCGGGGGCGGGGCGAACCGAGCGGATCGAGCTCGATCCGGGCAGCTGGAAAGGGCTCGGCAACCCCGCGGGGAGCAAGGGCTACAAGTACTCCGACAAGACCATGAGCGCCGGCGGCGTTCGCTCCGTCACCTTCAAGCCGGGCGCCAGCGGCGGCCTGCTCAAGATCCTCGCCAAGGGCGAGAACTACTCCTGGGAGCTCGACGGACCGAACGACGAGGTCTGGGTTCACTTCCAGGTAGAAGACGAGTGGTACTGCGCCGAGATGGGCGGGGACGTCAAGAAGAACGAAGACGGCTACTACAAAGCGGGCAAGGCGTTGGCGCCGGCGGGCGGTTGCCCGGACCAGACCTGTGGCAACGGCGTACTGGAGCTCGGCGAGGAGTGTGACGACGGCAACCTCGACGACGCGGACACGTGTGCGAACGACTGCACGGACGCCGTCGACCCGGAGTGTCCCCATGGGGAGTTCGACTCCACGTTCGAGGCGATTCAGTCGGTCGTCTTCGAAGGATACGGCTGCGCAGACGGTATCTGCCACGACGCAATCGCGCCGCAGGGAGGTCTCGATCTGACGGCCGGCAGCGCCTACGCAAACCTGATCGGTGTGTCGTCGCTGATTTCACCGACCAACTACCGCGTCGTGCCGGGCGAACCCCCGCTCAGCGTGCTCTACGACAAGCTCCAAGCCGGAACGCACTCCACCTTGCCGGCGTTTGGGGGCTCCCCCATGCCCAGCGGCGGGGCTCCGCTCACCGCAGATCATCTCCAGGCAGTCTGGGAGTGGATCCGCGGCGGCGCGCCCGAAGACCTGTCGGTCGAGGGCACGGCTGAGCTTCTGGCCACGTGCTTGCCGGACCCCGAGCCGCTCGTCATTCCGGTACCCGACCCGCCGGGTGCCGGCGTCGGCGTACAGTTCCGACAGACGCCGTGGGACCTTCCGGCCACGTCCGAGGACGAGATCTGCATGGCCACGTACTACAACCTGGTCGGCACCGGACTGGTTCCCGTCAGCGAACAGGTCGACTGCGCAGTGACGACACACAACCCGACGGGCAAGTGCTTCCGCTACCACAAGACGGTGCTCGCCCAGGATCCGCAGTCCCACCATTCGTTGATTTCGATGTTCGGGGGCACTCTACCCCTCACCCACTCCAACTGGGGCACCTGGACACTGAAGTTCCAGGACCAGACCAACCCGCTTGAAGGCACCACCTGTGATCCGTCCACGGTGGATCCCACCACCGGCTACAACGCCAACTGCAGCAGCCGCGTCGTCTCGGGAATCACCTGCTCGAGTCTGGGCGGAGGCGTCGGTCTTGGTAGTGGCAACTTTGGCGGCTCCCAAGAGCCGTACGTCGCGAAAGAGTTCGCTGACGGCGTGTACGCGCTACACCCGATGGCTGGCATCATCATGTGGAACTCCCACGCCTTCAACCTATCGCCGTTCGACTCGACGATGAGCCAATACCTGAACATGGAGCTCGCCGGGCCCTTGGATCTGCTTTACACGGCCAAGGCCATCTTCCAGGCAAACGACATCTTCGTGATGGGCTTCGGCTCGGGCGGGATCCCTGCCTTCGAGACGCGCGAGTACTGCTCGACCTACACCCCGCCGCGGTACGCCACGGTGTTCGACCTCGGCTCCCACACGCACCGCACCGGTGTGCACTTCCGCATCTGGGGTCCACCCAACAGCAGCTGCAGCGCCGGGGGAACCTGTGCGCCGCGCGGGGATACGCCGCTCTACCAAAGCACGGACTACTCCGACCCGCTGGCCCTCGACGTAGACATGTACCTCCCAGGCGGGTCCAACAACCGTCGCTTCCTCTTCTGCAGTCGATACGACAACGGCTCCACGCCGAGCAGCCCCGAGGTTCTGCGCCACCCCAACAACGCCGGCATCGGGTGCGTCGGGCGATCCTGCTTCAACGCGCCCAACCAGGGCAACTCCTGCAGCGTAGACTCGCAGTGTGACAGCAGTTCGGGCGCCGGGGATGGAGAGTGCGACGCCTGTGCGGTCACGGGTGGCTTTGCGACCCTGAACGAGATGTTCATCATGACGGGGACTTACTACTAGAGGACGAGAACCCGACTGTGGAGTTACCCCGCTCCCGTGCACGTGTTAGCGGGGTAACTCCAGCTTGGGCGATCGAGTTCGTCGCCATGTAGCGCCGTTCGCGGGAGCTCCAGCGGCTCGGCACCTAGGCCGCCGCCAGCATCGCGCTGGAGTCATCTCAGAATCGACAGCTCAGCTCGCCGCCATAGGTTCTGGGCACTCGGCACCACCACTGCTGGGCTGTAGGCAAAATGAACGGCCTAGTTGCCCGGGTCGCCGCGTAGCTGCAACCGCGAAGCCTGGAGCGAGGTCCAGTTTTCGGGTCTAGCCCGCTGGGCGGCGAGCCTTCAGTCCTCGATCTCTTCCCGGCCGTAGTCCCAATCCTTTACCTGCTCGACTTTCTTCCACTTGTCCTTGCCCAGCTGCACGAATCGCCCGGCAGTGCGGATGTCCTCGAGGTCGGTAAAGCTGATCGGCCCGATGAGGGTGAGGAAGAAAACGTCGCTGTAGTGCGCAGCACCCCTCGCCTCCGGGCTTCGGCCCAGCAGTTCGCCACTCTCGCTCCACAGACTGAGCCCCAGGCCCGCCCGTCCGATTTCGCTGATGGATTGATAGACGCTCAGCGCCTTGCCTCCGCCTCCCGGAATCGGAACTCCAAGATAGAAGTTGTCGACGTCGCTACCGGCAAAGCGCACATCGGCCTGGATGACTGGCAGCGACGCCGCCTGGTCGTTCGAGATGGTCGCCCCCAGAGAAACCAGGCGCTGGCGCAGCGCGCTCTTGATCCAGCCTGCGTCCTCCGCGTCGGGGCCCACGACCTCGATCTTCCACGAACCGCTGGAGATGGCCTCGTCGACCGGAATCTGATCCACCGCGCGAAGAATCGCGGTGCGCGTGAGTTCCTGTTCGAGAGCCGTTCGCCCATCGACCGTCATCAACGGGTTGAAACAGGCCGCAACCAGCGCCGAAACCGAGGCAAGGAGGATAGCTCGGACGGTTCGCCCCGCGCGAAACCGCGGTTTGCGGCGCCCCCCCCCAAAGACTGTGACCGTCACTTTCGATCGAAGCACTTCACTCCTCAAACAAATGAGCCGGTAAAGAGAAAGACGACCCCGTAGACCCACGGGATACACCCCGCGACGGCCCACAGCAGCGCGCCGGCCCGTCGCCGACCGCATGGCAGGCTCCGGGCTGGTGGGAAATGGTCTCGACAAGGGTTCTCTGCACTGATGGCCAAACGCGGTGCGCCCCCCCCCTATCGCTGGAGATCCGACCCGAGCGAGCCGAAGACGAAGCCCAGATCTACAAGATCACCGCCGATGCCTTCCGCGGGCGCCCCTATGCGGGCGAGGACGAACAAGACCTCGTGAACCGATTGCGCGAACTCAGAGAGTTGGCCTTGTCGCTCGTCGCTCTGGACCAGGACTAAATGGTCGACCAGGTAAGCTTCTCACCACCGGCGCTACCATGAGTCACTGGACAACGTGACTCCAGCCGATGCATGTCATGGCCGGCGCACCGCGATCCTGACGCGCCGAGAACAGATCAAGAAGAAGACAATAGCTCGTCGTAAGCCGCAGAATCTACGCGCGGCCTAGGCGGGCAAACGTGCCGGAAGTGTCTCTTACAAATCAGGCCCACTGATCCCGACGTCTCTGGCGACGTACGGTGCCTACCGCCGCTTTCGACGATGGTGCGTCTAACGGGAACTGCGCGGCGGAAGCAGTCAGCGGGGATACGAGAAGCTCCGGCCGTTCCGCGCCCCGATCGAAGCGGCTGGTTTTCGTTTGGATATCTCGCGTCGACAGCGTCCATCACGAGCCGCGGGTCGGAGACGCGAGTCCACGCAATTGGGCGCCATAGGGAACGGCATGTCGAAAGTTCGTACGGCGCCTTATCCGTCCTTCAATTTTGTGCAGTGGACCTCTCCGATGCTTGGAGGCCCGCTCGGGCAATTAATGGGTTGCGCGCGACTTCGGACCTAGACACCCTTGTCGCACACTCCGACACTCCTGCAAGTTTGCGCGAAGCACGCGCTTCGCCGTTGCCCAGCCGGGCACCCGTTGCCCGTGCCGTCGGTTCGAATTGAAAACTCCCTATCTTCGACCTCAGACCGCCTCGCCGCCTCCGGACCGAAGGAGAGCGAGACGCCCACTCCCGGACCCGAGATCTGTATTCATGAAAAATTCAGCCATCAAGCTCTATTTCGTCGCGACCTGCATCTTCAGCCTGTGCTGGCCCGCTCTCTCTCGGGCCGACTATCTTGGATCCCAGGTGCTGCGTATTTTCCTCGACCCAGCCAGTGCCGGTGTCGTCGCAGATGGGTACCAGGCCGGCGACGAGGTCTCGTGGATTCTGCAATCGTCCCCGCGGGATACTGGGAGCTACCAGGGGCAGTTGTCGTTCATGACGCTTTACGTTCCCCCAGGAACCGAGGTCGTACGTGCCAGCATCGTCAGAGCGAGCGGTACGACTTGGACGGACAAGCCCGCCTACAACACGGCCCCCGCCTACGATCAGTGCGGCAAGCGGGATTGCATGAACTATAGCTCGAGCGTGACCGGAATTAATCTCGACAACGGCATTTTGCGAGATAGCCAATCCGATACCGGCATCTTCTACAGCACCGATTCGAGGACCCAACTCACCCCGACGGCCCTGACGCCTCCTCTCAATCCGACCGGCATCAGCGGCGGGTTCGGGACCTACAACCAGTGGGACTACGACCAGACGGTCGCGTTTGGCGAGGCGGGAAACCCCTCGGGAAACAATGGTAAGGGGAACACGCCGGTCGTGAGCGTAGACGGGGGCACGACCTGGAAGGGGACCGGCTCACCGGTCGCCGGCCCAGACGTTTACTATACCAACGACTATGACCCGGCTTGCTCCACCGAGACCGGATTCGCTGCCGACATCACCTGCGTCGGGCCTTGGCAGCGAATCGCCTACGCGGGTTCGAGCCTATCGCGCGCGTTGAGCGAACCGGTTGCGCCCACGACGATCGACGACGGGGACATCGAAGACTGGTCGGTGCCGACCCTGGGTGGCTCCGCCGCGTCTCCCCTCCCCGCGAGTACCAACGCGGTCCGCTGGGTGTTTGGCATGAGAAACCTCGGCGACGTGGAAAGTGCGCGCGTCATGCTCCGCATTACCGACCCGGTGTCGTTCGTGAACAGCTTCGCGAACGAAACATTCTGTGTGGATAGCTCTGGCGGCGACACCTCGGGTAAATCACCGACCGATTTCGGCTCCGCCAAGGACAATGTGTGGCGGTACTACGAGCCGAGGCATCAATGCTTCGAAACGCTCAATGGCTCGACGGGCATCATGCTCGTCAACAACAGCGTTCCGATCGTAAACGGATGCGAAGGACCCGTCTCCAACATTCAGGAAGACGACATCCTAGGCTACACGATTACCGTCAACAATACGTCGACCTCGCCGGTCACGAACATCGCAATCCAGTCGACGGAAGTTGAAAATCTCCATCTTCTCGAGCCCGGCGACGAGGCTCAATGTCCCTTCTCGAGCTATGACGGAAATCCGTCCGGGCCCACTTACTCCGCCAACTCCGCAAGTACGGGAACGGCGAGTTGGGCGGCGGTGCCCACGTTGGCAGCGGGCGAAAGTTTCTCGGTTTCGGTCTGCGGCAAAGCAACCGATGGCGGGGTCGGAGCGGGCGGAAAGACGCCCGTCAACATTCGCAACATTGCTTCGGTCACTTTCGAGTCCGGCGGAATCTCCCGCACGCTCGAGTCCGAGGTTCTAGGCCAGGGCGGAATCCGGGCCATCTACGGCCAGGTCCAGAACGATGCGGACAATTCTGGCATTCCCGGCGTCCAGATCTCCCTGTACCGCGACAAAAATTCCGATCAACGGTACGACCCCGGCGTCGACACTCTGGAAGCGTCGATGGATACGCTGGCGGACGGGGCCTACGAATTCCAAGTCCAGGAAAACGACGACTACGTCGTGGTCGAAACCGATCCCGCGGGCAGCACCAGCATTTCGGACGCCGACAACCCCGCTGGCACGTGCGGCACCGGAAACGGCTGCAACGAGATCGCCGTTGAGATCAACGACAACGTGGCACGGTGTCAGTTCTTCCGGGACTCGACGCCTACTCCAGCGATCGATGTGCAGAAGACGGTGTACTCGGGCCACGACTCTGGCGCGGGCTGCGGGAGTGCGGGAGATCTCGTCACGGCCCCGAGCGGCACCGCGGTGACGTACTGCTTCGACGTCACGAACACTGGCGACACCTATCTCGACGCAATCACACTCATCGACTCGGATCTCGTCATAGACCAGAGCGACATGACGGTGCTGAGCGGCACCCAGCCGCTCGCGTCGTCGGACTCGACCGTACTGTACTACCAGACCACGATGTCGGCGGACCTCACCAACACGGTGACGGCGAGCGCCAATCCAACCGACCTGAGCGGCAACGACCTACCGGGCGTGAGTGATCCGACCGACACCGATACGGCCGAGGTCGACGTGGTCACTCCAGCTCAGATCACCCTGGAGAAGACCGCGAACCCAACGTCGATCGTAGAGCCCGGCGGCGACGTCGTCTTCAGCTTTACCATCACCAATACGTCCACTGGCTCCGGGGTCCGTATCGACTACCTCACCGACGACGTCTTTGGCAATCTAGACTCGATCGGAACCTGCGCCTTGCCCCAGACCCTCGCGCCGTTGAGCTCCTATTCGTGCGCGATCACGCAGTCCGTGAGCGGCAGCAGCGGAGACGTGCATACCAACGTGGCAACGGCCGATGGCACGGACCTCGTCACCAGTGAGTCGGTTACGGCCAACGACTCCGCGAACGTCAACGTCGTGGCCAACGGTCTGACTATCGACAAGCAGCCAGCCGTTCTGACCAACGATGCGGATCTCTCCGGCGCCATTTCGCCCGGCGACACCATTGAATGGCCCGTGATTGTCACCAACACCGGTGCCTTCGATCTCACCGGAGTCGTCGTCACCGACGACAAGGCCGACGCGCTCACGTGCCCGGTCGGCTCTCAAATGGCCGCGACGGTCTGGAGCATCGGCGACCTTGCGGCATCCGCCGCGGCAAGCTGCACGGCAACGTACCTAGTCACCGCATCCGATCAAACCGCCGGCCAGATTGTGAACCTCGCAACGGCAGACTCGAACGAGACACCGGCGGTCGACGACACGGAGACGACTCCCGTGCCCGGTCCGGCCACCCTGGCGATCGACAAACAAGTGGCGATCCTCCTCACCGACGCCGATTCTTCCGGAAACATCACCGTGGGAGATACGATCCAGTGGCCGATCATCGTATCGAACACCGGCGCGAGCCCACTCACGAACGTGATTCTCAGCGATGACCAGGCGGATTCCGTTTCCTGCCCGGTCGGGTCTTCGGTTTCCGCTAGCATCTGGCAAATCGGAACATTGAACGCGGGCCAGAACGTCAATTGCGCGGCGCAATACACCGTCCAGCCCGCGGACGGGACGGCGGGACAAGTGGTTAACGTGGCACAGGCCGATTCTACGGAAGATGGCCCCGTCGACGATACCGTGACGACGCCGATCCAACCGCCGCCTCCGGTCGCCATCAACGTCGTCAAGACAGCCGACCCGGCCGCTTTGAATGCGCCGGGTGGAGATGTCACGTTCGACTTCACCGTGAGCAATCCCAACGCAGAAAACCTGACCGTGACGGGCTTGGTCGACTCCGTTTATGGAGACCTCGACGGCCAGGGAACATGCAGCCTTCCCCAGGCACTGACCGCGGGCGGCCAGTACCAATGCTCGATCTCCGTGACCGTCACGGGAAGCCCTGGGGAATCTCATTACAACACCGTCACGGCCACCGGCGAAAATGACACCGGCACTTCGGCGTCCGCCCAAGACTCTGCCGTCGTTCAATTGGCCGGCACCGAGATCGAAGGCTGTCCCCACTGCCCGGTCAAGGTGACCTTCCGCAGGGGCGGCCTCGACTTCCTGGGCCTCCAGGGCGAGGTGATGCTCCCCAATAGCTTCAATCCCACCGCGAACTCGATGACCGTGAGCCTGAGCAATGCGAATGGAACGATCTATTCCGGCGCTCTCATGCCGGGCGATCTGATTTCCAAGGGGCACAAGTGGTTCTTCCGAGACAAGGGCGGCAAGCTCGGATACGGAAGCCGGGACGGAATCTACACCGTCAAGCTGAAGGTCGCAAAATCAGGGTTGTGGCGTGTGAAGATCAAGGCCTACTCTGACCTCTCCGCCGCGACGCTGGCGGAGATGACTATGGAACTCTCGTTCGGTTCCACGAACTTCGGCTTCACTGGCACGTTCACGAAGAAGAGCAAGGGTTGGCAAATCAAGAGCCTGTATCTGCCTTGATCTCCCGGTGCTGAGGAACAATCTTGACCCTCTGCAGGAACTACAGTCGGAAGGCTGCGCCTCGTGTCTCGAGCGAGCAGAGAGTTCGATCACAAAACTAGCGCCAGCCCCGCGCGCCGGCGCTATGGCTGGCGCGTGCGCACTTTACGTTGTCAAAGACTTCAGGCTCAGTAGGCCTGATTTATAAGAGACACCTCCAGCACGTTTGCCCACCTACGCGGCGCGTAGATTCTGCCGCTTACGACGAGCCATTGTCTTCCTCTTGATCTGTTCGCGGCGCGCCAGGACTGCGTTGCGCCGGCCATGATATGCATCGGCTAGAGTCACGTTGTCCAGCGACTCGTGGTAGCGCCGGTGGTTGTAGTGCTCGACGAAGCGACCGATCGCACGCTCCAGTTCCCACGGGCTGTAGTAGTTCTCTAGCTTCACCACGTTCTTCATCGATCGGTGGTAGCGCTCGATCTTTCCTTGCGTCTGCGGATGGTACGGCGCTCCTCGCGTGTGCTCCATCCCGTGGCGACCGAGGTAGGTCTCCAGTTCGCCCGAGACGTAGCAGGGGCCGTTGTCGCTCCGCAGTCGAGGTCGATGCACGACCGCCACCTCGTCGACTCCTGCCTTCGCTCGCGCGAGATCCAGCGTCTCGGTCACATCCGACGCCTTCATCGTCGTGCCGAGCGTCCACGCCAGGATGTAGCGCGAGTAATCATCGAGCACGGTCGACAGGTACTACCAGCCCCAGCTCACCACGCGCAGGTACGTGAAGTCCGTCTGCCAAAGTTCGTTGGGCCGCGTCGTCGGATGCTGGAAGCGATCCGCGGCGCGGATCAAGACGTACGCCGGACTCGTGATGAGGTCGTGCGCCTTCAGAATGCGATAGACGCTGGATTCAGAGATGAAATGGCCCGACCGGTCCGTCTCCTGCCACGCCAGCTCCCT
>JAQWRY010000032.1 GCA_029243485.1 Candidatus Binatia bacterium
TGACGCGCCGAGAACAGATCAAGAACAAGACAATGGCCCGTCGTAAGCGACAGAATCTACGCGCCGCGTAGGCGGGCAAACGTGCCGGAAGTGTCTCTTATAAATCGACCCCAAAGATCCCGACTCAGCTGACGACGTACACTCCTGAGATTTGGAAAGGGGGCGCCCGCCTTGCGCTTCGTGTCGCCCGGGAGTGTCTCTTATTTCAAACCCCGATTTGGTCCAACTTCAGTTGAACCCGAACAGGTTTAGCACTCGACTGGGTCGATGCTGTTCCCACGCAAGCGCGAAACCGTCTCCATGTCCTTGTCCCCGCGACCCGAGAGATTCACCAGGATGATCTTGTCGCGGCCCAGGGTTGGAGCGAGCCGGATCGTGTGCGCCAGCGCGTGAGCCGTCTCGAGTGCCGCGATGATCCCCTCCGTTCGTGAGAGTCGCACGAGCGCATCCAGAGCTTCGTCGTCCGTCGCCGTGACGTACTTCGCGATCCCTTGATCGCGCAGGTATGCATGCTCCGGGCCAACCCCCGGGTAATCCAGCCCCGCGGACACGGAGTGAGCTTCTTGCACCTGACCGAGTTCGCTTTGCAAGAGGTACGACCGGGCGCCGTGGAGGACCCCGGGCTTCCCGGCGTTGAGCGTCGCGGAATGGCGACCGGAAGCGATTCCCATGCCGGCTGCCTCCACGCCGATGGCACGGACCCCGGGATCGCCTAGGAAGGGATGGAAGAGCCCGATAGCGTTGGAGCCTCCACCCACGCACGCGATCAGCACATCGGGGAGTCTCCCTGTGACCGCTAGAATCTGGCGGCGAGACTCCTTGCCGATGACGCTCTGCAGATCGCGTACGATCATCGGATAGGGGTGCGGCCCCGCCGCCGATCCGATCATGTAGAACGTGTCGTTCACGTTCGTGATCCAGTCGCGCAGCGCTTCGCTCATGGCATCCTTGAGCGTACGGCTTCCGCTGCGGACCTCGCGGACGGTAGCTCCGAGCAGCTTGATGCGAAAGACGTTCAACGATTGTCGCTTGATGTCCTCGGCGCCCATGAAGACTTCGCACGGAAGTCCGAAGTAGGCCGACGCGGTCGCGGCCGCCACGCCGTGCTGGCCCGCGCCTGTCTCGGCGATTATACGTGTCTTGCCCATTCGCCGGGCGATCAGAACCTGTCCCATGGTGTTGTTGATCTTGTGCGCTCCGGTGTGGCAGAGATCTTCGCGCTTGAGATATATCTGCGCACCGCCCAACTCGTCGGAGAGCCGCCGCGCGTGTGTCAGCGGGGTCGGTCGACCGACATACTCCGAGAGCAAATGGCTGAGCTCTTTCTGAAACCCTCGGTCGCGTCGGAGCTTCTTGTAGTAGGTCTCGAGGTCGTCGAGAGCCGGCATGAGGGTCTCGCTGACCCATCTGCCGCCGAACTCCCCGAAGTGGCCGGCGTGGTCGGGCATCACGTCCATTCGCCTACGCTCCGCATTCCTGACGTCCCTCTTCACCGGGAGGCTCGCGCAACGCGGTCGGTGGGCCCTCGAGCGCCGTCATGGCGATGGCGGCCGTGTCGACCCGAGCCCCGAGTTGTGCGCAGAGAAGAAATGTCCCGGCCAGCTTCCGATTGATGAACACCAGCTCGGGGGGCGGAGGGCGACGCATGCCCTCCGCGAACGCGAGTTCCATTCCAACGTTCTGCGCTCGCGCGGCCAGATCCGAAGCGCCGTAGTCGTAGGGACCGTTGGATCGAAGCGGCTCCGTCGCGAGCAGGAGGAACTCGACCAGCTTTTCGACCTGTTGCGGCTCGTCTTCCGGCCCCACCCAACCGAACTCGACAATTAGGTCCTGAACACTCGCCGAACAGTTCTCGACGGTGGCAGCGATGAGCTGGCGATAGCGCGAGGAGAGCTCTTCGGAGATCTCGATCATCGAGCCGAAATCGAGAAGGACCAGATCGCGGGCGTGCGGGTCCACCTGGAAGTTCGCGAAATTCGGATCGGACTGCATGAAGCGGAACTCGAAGATTTCGCGGAGGACGAGGCGCTGTGCGAGGGTTCCGATCCGGTCTCGCAGCTCTTGGGTGTGGCTCTCTTCCCAGAGTGAGGAGATGGGGGCAGCCGAGAGGAAGTCCATGGCCAGGACGCGGCGAGTGGTCAGGTCGACGTGTGGGGCGGGGAGCTTCACGTGCTCCTCATCGCGGACGAGCCCCCGATAGCGATCGAGACTCGCCGCTTCCTTGACGTAGTCTGTCTCGGCAAGGAGCTGCTGGCGAACCTCGTCCAGAAGAGGACCCAGGTCGAACTTCGCCGGTACGAGGCCCGATAGCCGCACCAGGATCGCCAGGTTGTCGACGTCTCCGCGGATGCTCTCGGCGACCCCCGGGAACTGAACCTTGATCGCGAGCGGGCGACCGTCACACGCCTGCGCGCGATGGACCTGTCCGATCGAAGCAGAGGCGATGGGTCTCTCGTCGAACCATGAGAAATTCTCTCGCCATCCGCGACCATATTCGCGTTCGAGAACCCGACGAAGCTGCCCCGGGGTCATCGTGTCGGCAGAGGCACCGAGCATCGCCAGCGCCTCGGACAGTGCCGGGGGAAGGAATGCGCCCCCCTCGAGGGAGAGAAGCTGTCCGAGCTTCATGGCGGCTCCGCGCATGTGCGAGAGACGGCTCGCCAGGGCTGCAGCGTTGGTGGGAGTGAAGAGCAAGTCCGGAAGCTCGGGCACCTCGCCACTGGCTAGGCGTCGGGCTCCGTCGAAGGCGGCGGATGCAACCATCCCGCCCGCGGCGACTCCCATGCGAAAGAAGCGCTCCATACGGGTCGAAGGCACTCGACTCGCCCGCGCGGGGCGTTGGCGCGAGGTGTCGAGGAAGCCGGCCATCCGCCTACGAGAATTCCCCCTCAGGCCAGGTCGTCAAGGGGAAATCGGCGCGCCGGACTGCGTCGCCGGGCGGAGAAGGTATCAAAACTGCCAAGCGACGAATGCGCCAAGCTAGGCAATGGAGTCTGTGCCGGCCGCCCACCGCCAGAGCCCCGTCGGGAAGAGGGCGTCAGGCAAACTCGAGGCCAGGTCCACGCGGATAGGCGTCGGGTGCGATCGTGTTCGAGAGCACGAACTGCTCGCTGATCTCCCAGTAGACGAACGGGCTCGGAACGCCGAGGGGGCCTTCTTCCAGACGCGCGCCTACGAGCCGCCCGCTCCGAGCCGGAGGCCCGGAAAGAAGGCATACTGCGCACCGACGAGACCGCCAGGGTTGAAGCTCTGCCCGATCGAAGCGCCGACTTCGAACGAGAAGCGTGCGGTGAACGCGTGGTTCATCAGCCAATTACCGAGCTTCTTCCCCAGGCTGACGGAGCCCGCGCGCTGTGGATGTCGCCCCAGGGCCGAGGGTCTGGCGTCGCCGCCCCGGGGTTGTTGTCCCGAAACGAATACCAGTCGCCCTGCAACGCGAGCTGGCCGCCGAGGATCAGGCCGGCGCCGACGGGGAATCCGAGTCGTCCGGCGGCGAACCCGGTATCCGTCGAGAAGGCTCCGCCGCCATTGATCGACGTGCGAAAGCCGTGCAGATAGCCCGCCGCGAGAAGTGGGCCGCGGGAGCATCTGGGCGCGCGCCCGGTGGTGCCTTGCTCCTCGTCGGGGAGGCTCTCGGCCTCATCGATACGAGCTAATACGATCTCGACGAGTCTGGCGCCGAGCCCAAGCGTCTTAGTGACGCGGACGGAACGCACGCGGCGACGACTTCGGGCACGTGCGGGGCGCAGATTTCGAGGTGGGCGCAGCGGATCGCCCCATCCGGACGATGCTCGACGAGGAGGCTCGCGAGATCTTCGAGCTGCGCGTTGGCCTCGGGGCGCCGGCTGCCGTGGTCCACCAGTATGATCGCGCCGTCTTCTCCCATGGGATCGGGCTAGAGGATATATGCCTCGTCGAAAGTGCCGAAATGCAGAGGTTGCGCCCTTGCCAGCGGGTCGAGAGGGCGTAGGTGTGAAACGACGGCGGAGTCAGCGTCCGCATGAATCTTGATCTCAATGACATCCGAACGATGCTCGCCACGGTACTCATGGGAGCCCTCGGGTGCACGGGCATTCCGGAAGGGCTCGAGCCGGTGCGAGACTTCGATTCCACACGCTACCTCGGTACCTGGTACGAGGTCGCACGCCTCGACCACCCGTTCGAGCGAGGCCTCGAGGACGTGTCGGCGCGTTACACCGTGAAGGACGATGGGGGCATCCGCGTCGTGAACCGGGGGTATGACGAATCTGCGCAAGAGTGGCGCGAGGCCGTAGGCAAAGCCTACTCGCAGGGAGATCCCACGGTGGCCAGTCTCGAGGTGAGCTTCTTCGGCCCGTTTTACGGCGGTTATCACGTGATCTCGCTAGATGAGGATTACCGCGACGCCATTGTCACGGGACCGGATCGCTCCTACCTCTGGTTCCTCTCCCGCGAGCGGTCGTTGCCCCGGGAACGCCTGGACGAGCTTCTATCCGTTGCCCGCGAGGCAGGCTTCGATGTCGCGTCGCTGATCTGGGTCGATCAGAGTCGCAGAGACCCTGCGTTGAAAGGCGAGAAGTGACCGAGCGGCACATCGAGAATGGGCGTCCGACGGAGTCGGTCTGGGATTACCCCAGGCCCCCTCGATCCGAGCCGAGCTCTCTGCGGATCCAGGTCCGCTTCGGAGATCGTGAGATCGCGGACAGCACGCTCGCTCATCGCGTTCTCGAGACGAGTCATCCGCCCGTGTTCTACATTCCTCCCGCCGATGTGCTCACTGGTTGTCTCCACCGAGTCTCTCGGCGGTCCTTCTGTGAGTGGAAAGGCTCGGCGATCTACTACGACGTCGTCGTCGGAGACCGGAGGGAGGAAGCAGCGGCGTGGAGCTATCCTACACCGACGGACCGTTTCGAGCTGATCCGCGACTACATTGCTTTCTATCCGTCGCGAATGGACGAGTGCTTGGTCGACGGTGAGATCATCCAAGCACAGCCTGGAGACTTCTACGGCGGATGGATCACGAGCGAGATTCGGGGGCCGTTCAAAGGTAGCCTCGGGACGGACGGCTGGTGAGTCGGCGGTAGGGGAAGACCGCGCGCCGCTGGCTCCCGACAGGCCTCACGCCCGCTCGTTGCGATTGCGGTGAGAATGTTGGTCGCCAAGACCCTAGGGACTGGTAGCGTAAAGGCGTGTTCGGCGGGTGCGATCCTTGGCACCTTATCGGTCGCAGATGGATCATGGTTACGAGCCCGTACACCACCCCGTTGACGCTTCGCGCGGACCATTCGTCCCGAGACCGCAGGATTGCGACCGTGTGCCTGCCATTGCTGGCCTCGATGAGCTTCGCGACCCTGGTCGGAGTCGTCGCATCGCTCTACCTGGCGAACAACCATCCCCTGGCCCTCATCGCTCTGAGTCCACTCCCTCGGCACCTCGTGCTCGTCGCCCCCACCGTCGATCCGGCCGCCTTTCTCCTCGTCGCGACTGCCCGTTCCCTGTCGTTCTTCGTCGTGTGCTTCTACCTGGGACGGGCCTTCGGACCGGCGGCCCTCGTGTGGCTCGAGTTGCGCGCACCCCGGATGGGTCGTTTCGTGCGGTGGCTCGAGCGCGCCTTCGCGCACGCATCGTACCCGGCGGTGCTCCTCCTGGCCGGTCCGGCCGTTGCCGTGATCGCCGGCGCCGCCGGCATGAAGGCGGTCGTCTTCTCGAGTCTTGCGGCGGTCGCCCTCATGGCGCGGCTCGTTCTCATCCTGGAGGTTGGTGACTGGCTCAGTGGGCCGCTCGAGGCGGTGCGGTCGCTGATCGGAATATACTGGATTCCGGGGACGTTTCTGCTGGTGCTCGGAATCAGTCTCTCGCGGTGGCGTGGACGCGGCCGGCGGGAAGAGATGGAAGGGAATCTTCGATGAAGGTGCTGATCTCCGGGGCGAGCGGTCTGATGGGTAGGAACTTGGTCCGGTCCCTGACCGAAGCTGGGCACGAGGTCCTGCGGCTGGTGCGTGCGGCCGATTCCGTAGGCATCCCATGGGACCCCCGGGGTGGCGAGTTGGACCGCTCGCCGCTCGAAGGCTTCGATGCCGTGGTCCACCTGGCCGGGGAGAGCATCGCCGAGGGGCGGTGGACGGTGGAGAAGAAGAAGCGGATTCGCGACAGCCGGATCGAGGGGACCAACCTGCTCGCACGCTCACTATCGGAGCTCGACCAGCCGCCAAAGGTACTCGTGTGCGCCTCGGCGGTCGGCTTCTATGGCGATCGTGGCGAGGAGATCCTCGACGAAAGTGCGCCCCCGGGGGTGGGCTTCCTCGCAGAGGTTTGCCGTGAATGGGAGGCCGCCGCGGATCCGGCGCGCGAAAAGGGAATACGTGTCGTTCACCTGCGTTTCGGCGTCGTCTTGAGCGGAGAGGGGGGAGCGCTCGCGAAGATGTTATTGCCCTTTCGTCTCGGACTCGGAGGGATCCTCGGCGACGGGTCGCAATATATGAGCTGGATTGCCCTCGACGATGCCGTCGGAATCGTCCTCCACGCGATTTCCCATGAGGACCTGCGGGGCGCGGTCAATGCGGTTTCCCCGAACCCGGTCACGAACCGCGAATACACGAAGACGCTGGGAGGGGTGCTGAGGCGCCCGACGGTCATCCCCTTGCCATCTTTCGGCGCGCGACTGGCTTTCGGCGAGATGGCCGATGAGCTCTTGCTCGCAAGCGTGCGTGTGAGCCCAAAGAGACTCCTCGAGACGGGGTACGACTTCCGGTTCGCCGAGTTGGAAGAAGCCCTGGTTCAGACGACCGCATGAGTGCGGCGGAGCGACAGAGTCTGCTGGCCATTGTCGCGATCCTTCTGGTGGGTGGCGGGATCGTGTGGGCGGGAAGTCAGGGTGGTGTGCGGGTGGGCGGGCTCCCAGTGTTTGCGCTATGCGGGATCCTCGCGTTCGCAGTCAACTGGATCGCTTTCCTCCCGGCGTATCTCTCGCAGACGGAGCGTTTTTTCGACCTGACTGGCAGCTTCACCTACCTCTCTCTCGTCCTGCTGGCCCTGGCCCTGCGCGACGAGCCGGATCCGCGTTCCCTGCTGCTCGCCGTCCTGGTCGTCCTTTGGGCAGCGCGGCTCGGCAGCTTTCTGTTCAGACGAATCACGCGTGACGGCGGAGACGGACGCTTCGACGCGCTCAAGCCTAGCCTGTTACGGTTTCTGATGACTTGGACCCTGCAAGGCCTTTGGGTCCTCCTGACGTTGTCCTGTGCCCTGGCCGCGATGACCTCGGCTCATCCGAAGGCGCTCGGCGGGCTCGCCGCTCTCGGAGCGGCCCTGTGGGCGATCGGCTTCGTGATCGAAGTGCTGGCAGACCGGCAGAAGAGTCGCTTTCGAAGGGAGCCGGCGAACCGGGGGCGGTTCATCGACGTAGGCCTCTGGGCCTGGTCGCGTCATCCCAACTACTTCGGTGAGATCACGCTCTGGAGCGGGGTTGCGTTGATTGCACTGCCGGCCCTCGCCGACTGGCAGTACGTGACGCTGATCTCCCCGGTATTCGTCTACGTCCTGCTCACTCGCATTAGCGGGATCCCCCTTCTCGAGGCTCGAGCCGAGAAGAAGTGGGGCGGCCAAGCGGACTACAAGGCCTATCGGGACCGAACACCGGTTCTGTTTCTGCGCCCACCAAGCTCGCTGGGGTCTCGGAACGGTTCCGGATGAGTCGTAGAACCGGGGAGCCGTCGCAGTGAAGTCGTCGCGCCTCGGCCCCGGGCGCATTGTGAGGTACTCGCTGCCGTCTCTCGTGACGTCTGTGACGGCTCTTCCGATGGCCTTGTTCGTCCCGGCCTTCTACGCGGACGACCTCGGCATGCCGCTCGCGTCCGTTGGCGTTGCGATCGCGCTCTCGCGCCTGCTCGACGTCGTCACCGACCCGCTAATCGGCAAGCTGAGCGACCGGCTCCGGCTTCCGATCGGCCGTCGCAAGCCATGGATGGTGCTCGGCCTGCCGCTCTTCTCCGTCTCACTATGGAAGGTCTTCGTTCCGGACCAGGCGGTGACCCCCGCCTATCTACTCGGTTGGTCGGCGCTGCTGTATCTCGGCTTCACGATGATCGACCTTCCGCACCGGGCCTGGGGGGCGGAGCTCTCCACCGACTACGACGAGCGTTCGCGCATCACCAGCTGGCGCGAAGGTCTGTCGACCGCTGGCCAGGTCCTCCTTCTCGTCGTCCTCGTCTGGCTCGGAACGTACGGCGTAAAGGACGCGGCCGAGCAACTCCGCAGCGTCGCGCTGGTGGTCATCGTAGCGCTCCCCATCCTGACCGCGGTCTGCGTCCTCACGGTGCCCGAGGGCGAGCCAGAGGGCTTTGCGCACGAGGCCCGGAGCGCTTGGGCCGGCCTCGCACTCGTCGCGCGCAATCCCGCGTTCCTTCGGATGATGGGCTGTGTGTTGTTCTTCGTCTCCGGTGTTGCCATCCAGGGGAGCCTCCACCGACTGGTTCTTGCCGACGTGATGCGCGACGAGTCCCGCTTCACCCTCATGATCTTGCTCGAGAACGTGGCGACGTTGGCAGGCGTTCCTCTTTGGCTCGCCGTATCGGTTCGTATCGGGAAGCACCGTGCCTTGCTGGCCGCGGCCCTGTGGATCGCGGTCTGGAGCCTCCCACTCGTGGCCCTGCGAGAGGGCGACACGACCGTGATGATCGCGATGGTCGTTATCCGTGGCAGCAGCTTCGCGTCGATCCTCTTTCTCGCAAACTCGATCGCCGCCGACGTGATCGACGTCGACACGCTGGTGTCCGGAGAGCAGCGCACGGGGCTGTACTTCGCGGTCTGGGGAATGGTGACGAAGCTGTCGCTTGCGCTCGGCGTTCTGCTCGGAACGACACTGCCGGCCGCCTTCGGCTACGATCCATCCAGCGACGTGGCGACACTTCCCGTGCAGGCTTGGCTGATGGCGATCTATGGAGGCGTCCCCGCGATTCTCATGGCAGTCGGCGCTCTCTTTCTGCGACACTTCCCGATTACGCGCGAGCGTCACGACGAGGTGCGCATTGCGTTGGAAGCGCGGCGAGCGGCCGTGGGGGGCAGGGCCGGCGGGGGATGCGTCGCTATGGGAGATGAGAAATGAGCCATCGGATCGTCATCGTCGGGGCTGGATTCGCGGGCCTTTCCGCGGCGCTCGAGTTGCCGGATTCCTGCGACGTCACGGTGATCTCCGATCGACCCTGGTGCGAATTTCTGCCCAACATCCACGAGATTCTGTCCTCACAGAAGCGCCCCGAGGATTTGCGGATAGACGCCTCCGCCCGGGTCGAGGAGGCCGGGCATCGATTCGTGCAGGACGAAGTCGTCGAGATCGATCGGGGCCGCCGCGTAGTCCGCGGCCTTTCTTCGGGAACGCATGCCTATGATGGATTGATCGTCGCGGTCGGCGGAGTGAACGCGACTCATGGGGTCTCGGGCGCCGATCGATGGGCGATGCCGTTCAAGTCCGTGGCCGACTGTGAGCAGATTGGCACTCGGCTGCGCGCGCTCCACCGCAGATCTCCCAGGGCGCGAGTTACGGTCGTGGGGGGAGGGCTCGAAGGCGTCGAAGCCCTGGGCGAGATCCTGCGCGCGTTTCCCCGATTCCGGATCCGCGTCGTCGAAGCGGGGTCGCGCCTGCTCTCTGCGGGTCCCGCGAGCCTGGACCGGACGGTGCGTAAAGAATGCGCGGCGTTCGATGTCGGTTTCGAGATGGAGTCGCGCGTGGACGAGGTCGGTCGGGAACGGGTCACGCTCTCCTCGGGCGTGGCGGTGGACAGCGAGGTGACGATCTGGACGGGAGGGCCCACGGGCGCGCCCCTCCTGAACTCGGCCGGCCTCGCGCCGCGCGCAGGCGCCTGGGCGCCCGTCGCCGCGACCCTCGAGAGCTCCGATGCCGAAGGCGTGTTCCTCGCCGGCGATGCGGCTGCGCTTGGGGAACCGATCGCGAAGCAGGCCTACCACGCGATGGACATGGGCGTCTGCGCCGCGAGGAACGCCATGCGTCGGCTCGATGGTAGGGTGCTCGAACGGTTCGTGCCGGCCGAGAAACCGATGCTCGTTTCTCTCGGCCACTTGGGGTGCTTTCTCGTGCAGGGCCGTTGGGCGCTGTTTGGCCCAGGGATCTCGATGGCGAAGGAGGCGGTTTTCCAGTTGGTCACGGCCCAGTTGGCGCCACCGAGCGGGGTCGATTCGACGGTTGCCGCCTGGAGGCGTCTGAGCGGAGCGTTTCCCGAGCCAGGCTGGCCGAGCGTGCCGGCGGTCTGGAACGCTCTGCGCGGAGCGCTCGACGTGCGCGTGCTGGCTCCGGAGGAGGGCGCATGCACGTCATCACCGAATGCGCCTTGATCCAGGGCTCTGATCGCGGCTCGTGGGAGTTTCCGCGCGCGATCGGCCGCTTCGTCGCGCACTCGAGAGGAGACGGCACTCCGCGGTGAGCCCTCAGCGCGCTGTGGCGGGGCGAGCGGCCGTGGGTGACCACGTGGGATCTTCTCTCGTACCGAGGTCCGCGCGCTTCAGGCCGCGGTCGACGTCGAGTCCCTCGAGGGTCCACAGGTGAGCGTGGATGTCGACCGGGGACCGAACTCGCTCGATGAATCTGGTCGGCCACTGTCGGCCTTCGATCTCCCGGTAGTCGAAGAAGGTCACGTCCGCGTGAGCCCCGAGGGTCCCCTCGAAGCCCTCCAGAGTGAAGTGGACGCGACGGAGGAGGAAGGTCTCGGCATCGATCCACGCGACGACCCGGTCCGCGTCGGACAGGCCGATGCCGGGTCGGAGGTGTCCCAGGATTCGCAGGCGGGTTTGATCATCCTCGACCTCGTCCGCCAGGCGCGTCCACTCCGTGCCGCGGCGGTTCAGCCACGCCGGTCCCACGAGGAAAAGGCCGTACGCGTCCGCAACCAGGGCCGATGACTCGAGCACGGCGCGATCGGTCGACGGGACTCCATCATACGTGACGTAGATCTCCCCCCGGCCGCGGAGCACGGTTTTTTCACCGGACGGTCCCAGGTGTCGCTGGGCGATGACGTCTTCTCCGAGCAGCAGGCGTTCTTCGGACTCGCCCCTGTACTCGCCGTCGGTCAATACGGGCTGAAGCATCTGGACGACTGAGCCCCACTCGCCCCGGTAGCGAACGGCGATATCGTGAATCGACGAGTAGGGATCTCCGCCAGAGGCCTGGATGCTCCGGCCCAGGATCTCCGCAGCCGTCGGCCCGGCAGGTACCGTGTCGGGCGGGACGGGGAAGCGCGCCGCGCATCCCGCAAGCGCGAGACCAAGCGCGAGGCAACGGCCGAAGCGGCAGACGGCGCGCTGGAGGCCGCCGTCGACGTGGCGGGGAGCAGACATCGACACCCTATCTTCCCCGGTGGACGGATCGCCGCTTCCAAGTCCCGAGCCACGCTTGCTTTCGCCAGGTTCGGGCTGGTTCTCCATGCTGTCTATCCGTTGCGGCGACCCGACATGCGGAATCGATTGAGAGCATACCGACACGCTGCTGTGGAGCGTACCACCCCGGCGCGCATAGCGCCTCGCGACTTCGCGCGCGGCACGACCTTCTCGCGCGCGGCCGAAATGTCGCCACCTACGCCGACGTTGTGGTGTCGCTCGAGGAAGCGCCACACTTCCTCGGTGGCCTCGAACCCGGCCATCGAGCCGCCGCTCGGTAGACCCCCTCGGAGCCGAAAGGATCTACGCCGCCGGGCCATCCGCAGATTTGCACCGGAATCCCCGGATCGTGCGGGAAGGGGTCCGATCACTCGATGCTCGTCCCAACCAACGGCCAAAAAACGAGCAGCGCTGCGTCCCAGACCATGTGCGCGACGAACACCGCGGTGAGGCTGCCGGTCTCGTAGCGCAAGGTGTTCCAGCAGATGCCGGCGCCGAGACAGGCGAGGACTAGGGCCGTCGAGCCGATCGGAGCGTGCGCGATGGCGTAAAGCGCGGTGCCGGCGATGACGGCGAGGGGCCAGGGCACGCGGTCGACGAGCGCACCGTAGATGACACCGCGCCAGACGATTTCCTCGCAGGCGACGACGATGGGGAGTGCGACGAACAGTGCTGCGGGACCCAGGTGGCCGAAGTCGACGTAGAGCCGGACGACGCCGGCGAGAAGCTCGGGCGCGGCGCGGGTGACGGGCGGAAACAGGAGATAGGTCGCTGCGGCCATGAAGGCGCCGGCGGCAAAGCCGATTGAAAGTGCTCTCGGGTCTAGGCCGAGAGCCGCGCGGATTTCGGGTCCTTGGAGGAAGACCGCGGTGATGCCGAGCAGTAACGCGGTTCCGCCCACCGCCGGCCAGATTCCGAGCGGGTGCGACAGCCAGGCGCCGACGGCCCATAGCGCCGCCATGCCGAGCGCGATCGCCCCCTTGCCCGAACTGGTCGCCGCCGCGACTCTCAAGTGGCCTGCCCCGGCGCCGCCAGAAGCAGGCGCTCGATGATGCCCCACGGGCCGCGTATGGGCCCTTCGCGCTTCTCGTCAGAGATCGTGCGACGCGCGGCTTCGTCGAAGTCTTGCAGGCTGGTGTGGCCTATCCTCTCCCAGAAGCGCGCATCGTCGGCGAGGAGGTCTTCCTTGAGCCCCACGACGATCTCGCGCGCCACTGACCACTCGGCGCGCGTGACGAAGCGGACCCAGTGAGACGAGAGCTTCGGCGTCAGAAACGGAACCTCGATCATGATCGGTCGCGGGCGGCCGAGCACGTCCGCCGTGCGCTCGAGGATTTCGCGACCCGAGAGGACCTCCGGGCCGGGCACCCCGAACCATTCGCTCCCGTCGACGACCAAGTCGAGCGCGCCGAGGACGGCGACGACGACGTCGTTGATTGCCACCGGCTCGGTGCGCGACTTCAGCCAGCGCGGCAAGACCATAACGGGGAGTCTCGCTGCGAGATCTCGCACGATGAGCCAGCTGAGGCTGCCGTGGCCGATGATCATGCTCGCGCGCAGCTCGATGGCGCTCACGCTTCCCGAACGCAGGGTCTCGCCCACGTCCCGCCTACTGCGAAGATGTGCGGAGGCATCGGAGCTCGGGGCTGTGACACCTCCGAGGTAGACGATGCGGCGCACCCCGGCGTCCTCGGCGGCGCGCAGGAACGTCTCGGCCTGGGCGACCTCCGCTCGGTGGAAGTCGCCGCTCGCCGTCGCCATTCCGTGCACGAGGTACAGAGCGCTGTCGCATCCTTCGAGGGCGCGTACCGTCGAGTCCCGATCTGCGACGTCGGCGGTCACCCAGTTGCGGCTGGGCCACTGCGCGGCTGCGCGTTCCCCGTCTCGCGTCGCGCAGCGCACGTCCCAGCCCGCGGCGACGAGTGCCGGGTAGACGGCACCACCCACGAAACCGGTAGCTCCGGTGAGCAGTATGTTTCGTTCCTCGCCTCGCCTGGTCGGCTCTTCCATGTGGCTCCTGGCTCTCCTTGCGGGGCGGTAGACAGCCGTTTCGGCAAGATCCCGGCACCCGGCGGGACCTGCACGCACATGGTGCGGAGCCTCGGCCTGCCGGGCGTTCGACGCGAGCCCTAGCCGATGTGTGCTTCGCGTTGGATGGCGAGCCACCCCTGGATGCGGCGCCCGATCCGGATGGGCAGGACGCGCCAGTGCATGATGAACGGCGTGCCGTCCTTCTTGTAGTTCACCGCCTTGCCCTCGAAACGGCCGCCGGAGGAGAGCGCCTCCGAGAGACGAGCGATGACCTTTCGGTCGGTTCCCGCGCCCTGCAGAATGCGCGGCGTCTCACCGATCACCTCGGCCGGCTCGTAGCCGGTGAGCTTCTTGAACGCCCTGTTGGCATAGACGATCCGCCCATGCTTGGAGGCATCGGTGATCAGGATCGAGTCGAAGCTGTTGTCGGCGAGTGCGCGCAAGAGAGCTGGGTTTGCGCCGCTGCTACCGAGGATCTCGTCGAACGAAGCCGCCATTGGTGTGTCCTTTCTTTTTCCGTTGTAGATCGCTGAGAAACGGGGCATCGGCCCGCGCACATCCTCCAGCATGAGGTGACGGTACTCGTTCTAGGGGCGGGCACAAGGCTCAAAGATCGAAGCTCCAAGCACGACGTCACACCCTGCGCGCGCACAGCCATCCGCGAACGATCTCGACCAGTTCCTCCTTCGCCGCGAGGTCGATGTTCGCACTGCCGCGGCATTCTATCCGCACAGCGCTTCGGTACCATCAGGGAGCGGTGGGCGGCGTGTTTTGAGCTTGCGGCAGGCCTCTGCCGGGATACGCTCTGACGACTCGCGGAGCGAAAGATATGGAAACCCTAGGCATCGTCCTACAAGTCGTCGCGGCTCTTGGTCTGCTCAATGTGTGGCTGCTCCGTTCGGGCAAGCCGACTCCCTACCGGGGGGGAAGCGAGGAACATGGCCGAGGAGTTCGCGGTGTATGGTTTGCCGCGGTGGTTTATGTGGGTCGTCGGCGTGCTGAAGATCAGCGTCGCGCTCGCCTTTTTCCTGGGTCTGTGGATGCCGGCGTTGTCATGCAGGCGATCGCCGCGACCATCGCATTCGCGTAGCGGGTTCCGGTGGGCTCTTTGCGGGCTCGTCCGAATCAAAACAGGGCGAGGCGAAGGCAGGTGTTTAGGGCCAGGTAGAAAAGGCCTGGCGTCATCTGCAGCAGACTGTCCCTGGCGGGGTAGGGGCGCGGTCGGGACTGTTCGCCCGCCTCCATCTCTTGGTAGCACGGGCCGAGACCGGTCAGCGCGATGTTCACTTTCGGTGTCGGAAGTCCGTTGGGCAAAGCGTTCATGTTCATCGCCAGATTACCTCCCATGACCCAGGAATATGAAAGATCTGACCGATGGCAATTGTTCTTGTTGTCGAACGTTCCTGCCTTAGACGGCCTGATGAACCGGGCGTATCTGTGAGAGGGCGTGCCAGGCGCGCGACTACGACTCGCAGAGAGCCCGAAACCGGTCCAGGTCGCTCTGGAATTGGCGCCGGAGGAGGGGGCGGACGAACGTCATGCCCCAACGGCCCAGTGGTCCGAGGGGCGCGGCGAGGCGTTCGCGCCATCCCACATGGGTGGATTCGCCGGAATCGCTCTCGCGCAGGGTGAACGTGCCCTCGCCCGTGACGAGCCCTCGATGGACGACCGTCCATCGCTCCGGGGGCTCGTACGCGGTCACCTCCATGATGTCGGTCGTGCGAAAGATCCCGATCTGCGTGGGGACCTTCATGCGGCTGCCGACTCCCATCGGCCCGTCCGTCAGCATCTCGATCGATAGCGCGTCGCGCATCCATTCGGGCTGACGCTGTACGTCTGCCAGCACCTTCCACACGGCCGCTCTCGGACGGGCGACGGTGACGGAAACGAGGACTTCCACCGCGTTCTCGATCTGAGAGGTCACCTCGGGTCGCCCGTCATCATCGATGGAATGAGCACGGTGTTCACATATCACACGGGCCGTCGCCCGAGCCACTTCAACCCAATTCCGCTACGAGGACGTCACGCACGCCTTTGTCTCGCAGGGTCACATGGGCGAGGTCGTCTCCGAGGGCGGCCGGATCTTTGCTCGGAAGGGCGACGGCTACGTGGGCCTGTGGTCGTGGCGCCCGGTCTTGCGGAAGATTGGGGCACGTTCGAGGCGTTCCGGCGTACCCTCGCGGAGACGCTGATCGATGTGGTCCCGCTCGGAGAAAGGATGGCCGACGGAATCTCGCCCGGCTTCGACGTCACGTACGAGTCGCCGAGCCAGGGCCGGATGGAGTTTGGTTGGGAGCGCCCGTTCGTCGTGGGCGGGCAGCAGGTCGCGCTCTCCGGCTTCCCGAGAATAGATGGGCCGTTCGGGACCCTGGAGTTCGACGCGACCAAGCTCGAGTACGAGGGCTTCGGTGTAGCGCTCGACTTCTCGGCGTGGCGCCGCGACGTTTGCCCCCCGTAGGGGCGGATGCGTTAGGTCCTGTCTCTCCGTTCTTGTCGGGGACGCTCGCGAAGTCGACGAACGGTGGCTTCGACGACGCAGTACTGCTGCGCCGAAAACCCGCAGACCTACCTGCCTGCGGAGGAGGCACGAGCACCGGCCTTTTCCCGGTCGGGGCTGCGGTTGTTTGACTCCGGAGACCCTTCTGGAACAAGAGTGATGGTGTGTAGTTCGACCTCTGGAGAGTCCTTCCCATGACGATTCGCATCGGCGTTGTTGGCATCCTCGCTTGTTCGTTTTCTCTCATTCTCTCCGCGACTGCGGCGGTCGGGCAGAACCGGGCCGGCCCCGGCTTCGTCGAAAGCATCGAGACCGAGGGCGACCCCGCCACCGGTATCGACATGGAGGAGGACGCGGCCGCCGCTCAGGCCGAGCAGATCGAGTCCACCGGCAAGGTGCCCACGGGCCTGTCTGGGCGCCGCGCCAAGCAGGTCGAAGAGATCGTCGTGAGCGCGCGACGACGCGCGGAGTTGCTCGAGGATACACCGATCTCCGTTACCGCCGTGAACGCAGAAACCCTGGTCCAAGCGCAGGTCACGAAGTTGCCTGACTTGCAGTACCTGGTTCCGAACCTTCAGATCTCACAAGGGCGCGGAGGCACCGGCGGCGCTCTGCGCATCCGCGGCGTGGGTCCCACCGAGTCGGGCAACCCCGGCGTCGGGACCTACATCGACGGCATCTTTCTGCAGAACGGCACCGCAGCCCTGTTGAACGTGATCGATGTGCAGCAGGTCGAAGTGCTGCGGGGGCCGCAGGGAACCTTGTTCGGAAAGAACACGCTCGGTGGCGCGGTGAACTTCACGACCGTGGCACCGTCCGATGAGCTGGCCGGCTCCGCGTGGCTTCGTGCCGGCAGCTTCGGCACCGTCGAGACGCGCGCGATGCTGAGCGTGCCGGTCAAGATCGGCGCGCTCGAGGACAAGGTCTTCACGCGCTGGTCCTTCGCCTCGGCCAACTCGGACGGATACACCTACAACTCCGGGCTCGACCAGTACCATAACAACCGGAGTGCCCTCTGGTTCCTAGGGAAGGTTCGCGTTCTTCCGATCGAGGATCTCGAGATCAACGTGAACGCGAACTACTTTCAGAACAAGACGAACGGCGCCGGCGGGCGCTGCGTGGAGGTGCAGGAGGCGGATCCGTCCATCCGCGGTCTCCTTCTCATCGCGAATCCGAACTTCTTCGAGAAGTGCAATGCAACGAAACCGTTCGAGTTTCGCACCTTCTCCCAGATGCTTTACCAGGACACGAACTATGGGCTGTGGGGCAACGCTCAGTACTCGCTCGGCGAGGTCGGCGTCTTCGACGACCTGAATGTGAAGCTGTTGGGCTCCTGGCGGAAGAACAAGAACCGTACGCGCGAAGACATCGACCTCACCGAAGACCTCATCATCGAGCTCACGAACATCAATATCGGAGACGTGCAGGGTGACCCGTCGAGGACGACATCGAGCCTGGTTGAGGGACAAGTGTTCGGGACGGCGCTCGACGGCGACATCAGCTTCATCGGTGGCGGGTTCGCGAGTTGGGAGAACAACAGCCTGGCGAACGTCGTCCGCTCGAACCCGCCCACGCTCGACTATGTCGGTGGGTTCACCGTGGGGCCGGTCGAGCGGGACGAGAGCGACTGGGCGTTTTATGGTCAGGCGGCGTGGAACTTGCTCGAATGGCTGAGCCTGACGGGCGGAATCCGATACACGAGCGAAACGCGCGGAGTCACGCGCTCGACCATCTTCCCGCTAGGAGGCAATCCCACCGCGACAGAGCCGGTCGTTACTTCTGGCGGCTCGGATAGCCAGGGCTTCACCGAGTGGACGCCGATGGTTAGCCTCCAGCTCACCGCCCCCGAGGATCTTCTCGACACGATCTCCCTCGATCACCTCATGGGCTATTTCACCTACTCGAAGGGCTTTTCGAGCGGCGGCTTCAACGCGGTGGTCGGGAGCACGGGTGACGTCGGCGGCTTGATCCCGTTCGATCCGTCAACGCTCGACAACTACGAGATCGGTTTCAAGACGATCGGCTTCGATCAGCGCGCTACTTTCAACCTCACTCTGTTCTACATGGACTACCAGGACATTCAGGTAACCCAGTCAGAGAGCGTGTTTGTGCCGGGGCAGGAGCTCCCCGAGAACGTGCGCCTCATCGTGAACGCTTCGAAGGCGACACTGAAGGGCATCGAGGCCGAAGTCATCACGCGCCCGATCGACGGCCTCCTCATCTCGGGCAACATCGGCGTCCTCGATTCCGAGTACGGTGACTTCCCCGACATCTCTGCGCTGGATGCGGTCAGCGAGATTAACCGGCAGGGAGAGACGTTCAACCAGGTCCCCGAGTTTACGAGCTACCTGGCGGTGCAGTACTCGTTCGGCATCGACGTCGGCCCGACTTGGCTCGACGGCTGGCTGACGCCGCGGCTGGATTGGTACTACCAGACGAAGGTGCACAACCTGCAGCCGGAGGACACGTCCGGGCACGTTCCCGGCTACAATCTGCTGAACGCTCGACTCTCATACGACTTCCTCGACGATCGCGCTCAGGTTGCCCTCTGGGGCCGGAATCTGGCCGCCGCCGAGTACTTCAACACGAGCGGTGGCACGACCGGGACCTTCGGGTACGCGACGCAGTACTTCGCACCGCCGATCTCGTGGGGCGGGGAGATCAGCTACCGGTTCTCGGCGGGCTGAGCGGCACCGCACTCCACCTCGAGCCACGTGAGCGACTGGTTCGGCAGGAACAGCAGAAGCTGCTCCTGGCCGAGGCGCACGATCGATGATTCCTCGAACGATCGTGACTCCGCGTGGCTGGACGAGAGGCGGGCGTTTCGATGGGTGCACGGCCCGTCAAGCTCCAGGAGCACGTCGCGCGACGAGTCCTCGGCCGCGCGGAACGTGGAGGGGAAGACGCGCATTGTGTCTCCGTTGCGGGTGGCGCGAGCCCAAAGGCCGTCGGCCTACGACGAGCGGCAAGGCAACGAGCCGTTCCCCTGGGTCGCCGACCTTCGCATTCCGGACGGTTTTCCGGAGGATGGGGCTCGGTCCACGGACTCCTCCAGCTGGGTGTCCCGTTCGAGGCGGGCTCGAACGCGTCTCCCCTCGCCGACCAGTCGATTCGACCAAGACTTCCTGGCGCATCGTCAATGAGCGCGGGGCCCGAATCTGTCTTCATGTAGACGCCGAACACGAGCGGGGTCGCGACGATCGAGACCTGCGGTTCGGGTTTCGACACGGTGCTCCACATCCGCGAGGGCTCGTGCAACCTCTCGGCGAACGAGATCGCCTGTAACGACGACTCTTGCGGGTTGAGCTTTCGTGTCGGCCCGGTAGTGGGCCCTTCACGCTCGACATCGCGCCGCGGCGCTCGTGTAGGGCTCGACGACGCGGGAGTTCCTTGAGGAGGTGGGCTCGTTGCTCGACTAGACTAGGGGGTGCGCGCCGCCCGAAGCTCCTCCAGTTTTCGAATGCGCCGATCGTCCGTGCCGAGGTACTCGATGAGCACGGCTGTGACGCGTCCGACGTCGAGAGTTCCGGCGTCGCGCATTTCCTCGAGGTCGGCCCAGTCCCTTGTTCGATCGAAGAACGTCTTGAATACGGCAATGTCGTGGCAGGAGAGAAACGGGATCTCGGTTCCTGCGAAGCTCTCCCAGCGGGTCCGATGAAAGACGGCGCCGTGAAAGGGTGTCGTGTCGAGGAATACGTCGACCGGCGTGTTGTCCCACCAGAGCCGAACCTGCCCGTCGCGGAGCAGAGCCTTTTCGCTGGCGTCATCGAAACGGACAGGGGCGGGGAGGGCAGAGAGAACGGCACCTGCCTGGTCGGTGTCGACGAAGATGTTCACGTCGATGTCGATGGTGCCCCGCGCGCGCTGCGTGCACCACGCCAGAGCGAGCGCTCCGCCAAACGCATGAGGTAGATTCGCCGCGCGGAGCGCCTGGTGTAGGGCGACGATCTTCTCCGTCAGGGAGGTCATGTCGCGCCGAACTTCGGGTAGCGAAGCGTCTTCGTATGGCGCGTTGGGAAGTGTGCGGCCAACTCGAGCACGGCGCGGAGTTCGTCGCCGCGCGGGTAGCCGTCTTGCTCGCGAATTCGTGGCGACAGCTCGATGTCGGTGGCGTACCCGAAGGCGGTTAGGAGCCGTAGAAACGTCGTGACCGTGGGCGTCTTGCGTCCCTTTTCGTACGCGACGAGCGTCGAATGCGAGGTCCCCGCCCGCTCGGCGGCGGCACGCAAAGAGAGGCCGGCTCCCTGACGTGCGGAAGCGAGGATCGTAGCCGGATGCCCCTCGGGTCCGTTCATGATTTAATGGTATCCGAAAGGATACCACCAGGCAAGGCGGCAGGCGCCACGGGGAAAATCTGCGTGGAGCTGGGTCGGGAGCGCTGCTAGCGTCAGCGCGATGTCCGACGAGCTGACGCGCGCGCTCGACCAGGCCGGCCAAGAGTTTCGGTTGCAGTTCTACTATCGGGACCTGGTCCGGCCGATTCTGAATCTGCCGCGCAAGCAATGGCCGAGCTGCTGCGGCGGGCACTGCGAGCCGTGCGCTCAGGTGCTGGTCGCCGTCGCGGATCGAGTGCAGGAACTGCTCGGCGAAACCACCTGATCGGGTGACCGGCGTTGGCCCCACCGAGGCTCTGCGGCACCGCAGATCGGCTGCAAGATTCTGAACTCGGCTATGGTGCGCAGGTGCCGTTCGAGTTGCAGATCGAGTTGGGGAAGAACGACCACTCCGGGTAAGTCGAGCATGGGCCTGGGCCTGCGGTGGGGCCGGCCACGCACGAACCCGCCCTGAGGGCGCAGCAGTTCCCGAGCCCGCCCGGCGGCGGCTCGAGCGTGTCCATCGCATCGCCGAGGAATGCGTCGGTCAGGCTCTAGTTCGTCGCCCAAGCGACGGTCGCGACGCAGTCCCCCTTCGCGTCAGCCTTCCGCCCAGCCTTCGCGAGCTTGGCGTCCGCTTTGGCCAAGCCGGCCTCCTCCACGGCGAGGCCCTTGGCCGCTGCCACGGATTTGCACTTGGCCTTCTGCAGCGCCGCACTACCGGCTGTTCGCTACTGCCTCGCCGTGCATGCGCTCCGGGCCGAAGCTCCCTCGGGCAACAGGAGCGCGAGAGTCAAGCCGGTGGCCGCTGCCACTTCTTAGTCCGTCACTACGATCTCGAGCCGGGCCTCGGGTCGGAAGTCTACGATGTACTCCGCTCCTCGGTAGAGCTCGGTGTGTCCCTTCTGACGCCCGAAGCCCTTTCCCTCGGTGAGTGTCATCCCCCGGATTCCGCTCGCGGCGAGCGCGGCTTTCACTTCGTCGACTTTGAACGGCTTGATGATTGCTTCGATCTTTTTCATGTTGGTCTCCTCAGGCGGGCGGCGCCGCCTCAGTATCGGTACCCGGACTCATCGTGGGTTCTCGCTCAATCATCAAAATGGTGCTCCTGGACGGCAGCTTGGTGGAAACGTCACTGCCTGATTTAGTGATAGGCGCCCAGATATTGTGGCGAAGGGGCAGGCCGCGAGGAGAGCGGTCCGAAGTGCCCAAAAATCAGGCAGGGGCGAGGGCCTGGCCAGCGTTCGGGAGGCGGCCGGCCATCGATCCGCGCGCTGCAGTGGTCCAAGAGCCGCCCCGATAGAGGAGTCCTTGAGTCGTGAAAAAGATCACAAGAGTCGCTCTCAAAGTCACACTGGTTCTCGCACTCCTACTCGGTGCGGCGTGGTTGAATCGCTCCGCCCTGGTGTTGACCGCGGTCGGGATCGCCATGGACATGGGCGGTTCCGTGGGACCCAACGTTGCGGTCGAGTGGCAGGCCGGAGAGCCGGACGCGGGTGCGCCCGGGGAGCGGCCGCCGAACATCGTCCTGATTCTCGCCGACGATCTCGGGTGGAACGACCTGACCTTCGGCGGCGGGGGTGTTGCCGGAGGGACCGTTCCGACGCCGCGAATCGATTCCATCGCTGCGGAGGGCGCGAGCTTCGTGAACGGCTACGCGGCCAATGGGACGTGTGCGCCGTCGCGCGCTGCTTTGATGTCGGGGCGCTACGGCACGCGGTTTGGATTTGAGTTCACGCCGACGCCTCCGGGCATGGGTACGGTCGTCGGAATGCTCGCCGGCGAGTCGTCGGATCGATTGCGCCCAGGGATGCCGGGAGACGGCGGCGAGTCGCTCGCTTACGAGGACATGGGCATGCCTGCCTCTGAGATTACGATCGCGGAACTCCTGAAGGCGCAGGGCTACCACACGGCGCACATCGGGAAGTGGCATCTCGGACGGAGCAACGGAATGGCGCCGGAGGATCAGGGCTTCGACGAGAGCCTCCTCATGGTCAGCGGTCTCTACCAGCAGGAGGACGACCCGCAGGTGGTGAACGCTAAGCAGAACTTCGATCCGATCGATCGATTCCTGTGGGCGGGAATGCGGTATGCCGCGAGCTTCAATGGCAGCGAGGCGTTCGAGCCCGGCGGGTATCTCACGGACTACTACACCGATGAGGCCGTCAAGATGATCGAGGCAAACAAGGATCGCCCGTTCTTCCTCTACCTCGCGCATTGGGCTCCCCACACGCCACTTCAGGCCTCGAAGGAAGACTACGATGCGCTTTCTCACGTCGAGCTGCACCGCGAGCGCGTGTACGCGGCGATGATTCGGGCTCTCGATCGTGGTGTCGGACAGGTTCTGGACGCGCTGCGCGAGAACGGGCTCGAGGACAACACGATTGTGATTTTCACGTCGGACAACGGCGGCGCCGGTTACATTGGTCTGCCCGACGTCAACGATCCCTATCGGGGCTGGAAGATCACCCTCTTCGAGGGCGGCATTCACGTGCCGTACTTCGTGAAGTGGCCGGGGAAGATCGCGCCCGGAACGACTGTCGACGAACCGGTACACCACTTCGACGTCTACGCCACGGCGGCCGCGGCCGCGGGTGCGGCCCTTCCCACCGATCGGAAGATGGACGGGGTGGATCTCGTTCCCTTCGCACGGGGAGAGGCGCAGGGAGCACCGCACGACGCGCTCTTCTGGCGCAGCGGTGCCTCAAGGAGCGCGCTCGTCGATGGGTGGAAGCTGAACGTCAGCGACCCGCCCGGGCGGAGCTGGCTCTTCGATCTGCGGTCCGACCCCACGGAGCAGCACGATCTTTCTGCCGAGCGTCCGGAGAAACTTGCGGAGTTGCAGGTCGCGCTCGCGGCTCACAACGCGGAGCAGCAGCCTTCCCGCTGGCCCTCGGGCGGATCATTCGCGATCAACATCGACAAGGACCTGTCGATCCCCGACGCGGCGGACGACGAATACATCTACTGGTCGAACTGAACGCCTCCGATCGGAGGGGGACGAGGGCGGCAGTTCAGCCCGCGTTCGGAAGCGGAAGGCCGTCGAAGTCGCCGAAGAACTCCGCCATCTTCTCTGGGTGTTCCCCGTCGGGCCGCCGCCGATGCGGCCAGTGTGCCGGCAGATCGCCGCGACAGTGCACGCAGGGAGCGAACCAGTACTCGCTTCCTCGGAGTGGCGCGACTTCCGCGGCAGCGTAGCGAAAGGTCATCCCGGCGCGTCGACTGTTGGAGTCGTTCCGTTCGGACCCGTGCAGGAGCAAGTCGGAATGCAGAGAGACCTCGCCGGCTGCGAGTGCGTTGGTGAACCGCTCTCCCAGGCTTCCAGGCCCGACGGCCTGTCGCTTCAAGACACGCGTGCCGTCGAGAGGTAGGTCTTCGTGGTCGATCGCGCCGCGCAGATGGCTGCCGGGAACGAACTGCATCGCCGCGTTCTCTTCGTCCGCCTCGTCGACGGCGAGCCAGACGGTAACGGTACGCGACGGGCTGATCGGCCAGTAGGCGCCGTCTTGATGGAGCGGCACCTGCATCGGGTCGCCGGGGAGTTTGCAGAAGAGGTGGTTCCCCCAGCAGCCGAAGTTCGTTCCGAGGATGTCCTGCACGTAGTCGAGCAGAACCGGCTGCAGCAGCATGTCGTAAATTCCCGCGCAGACCATGTGGTAGGCGTTGATCGAATACGAGTTGCGACGATCTTGCGCGGAAAGAACCTTCTCCAGTAGATCGTCGAGATAGCTGCGGATCCGCGTGATCTCCGCCGAGTCGAAGGCGGGAAGGCCGCTGATGAAGCCGTTCTCGTTGTAGTGCTCGATCTGTTCGCGGGTGAGCGTGCGGGCGTTCGCGGGGTCGGCTGGGATGAAGCGTAGCTCGCGCGTGTCGTTCGTGTCCGTTGCGTCGAAGAAGGTCTTGATCGCCAATGCAGAGTCCTCCGGGTTGGGTGTCTTCTCTCTACTGCTTGGTGTGCGTGCAGTCGATGGGCGGCGCTGGGCCTTGTCCGCCTCCTGCAGGAATTACAGACCTCTTAGGACAATTGGGTGTATGAGGTTCACCCCTAAGCCTAGAGGAGGTCGCTCATGTCCAATGACGAGCGGGAGATCCGCCGCAAGCTGCGTGTCCTCGAGCATGCAGGCCGGGGTGGAAACATCCGTCTGACCTGCCGGTACTTCGGAATTCCCGGTTCTCTGTTCTAGGTCTGGCGAGGCAAGTACCGAGCTCGAAGTCGAGCGGGCCTAGCACGAAAGAAAGCAGTCGGCGCCGTCTATCCGACAGCGATTGCGCCTGAGGCCGTCGAGAAGGTCCTTCACCTACGCCGCACGTACCACCTCGGGCCCATCCGAATCGTCTGGTACATGGAGCGCTATCACGGCATTCGGATCTCCGATGCCAGCGTCTAACGCACCTGTGGGCGCCATGGGATGAATCGCCTCCCCGGCCGAGTCGGGCGACGCGCGATTCATACCCATCGCTACGAAAAGCAGGTGCCGGGCCGTCATGTGCAAGTAGACGTTACGTTTTTGAACTTGAAGAGGAAGCGGGGGAAGCTTGCGAGGCACTTCCAATACACCGCGATCGACGACGCGACCTGCATTCGTGCGCTCAAGGTCTACACCCGCCACACCCAGCAGAACGCGATCGCCTTCATGGGCTACGTCGTCGAGAAGTTTCCGTTTCGCATCAACATGGTGCGCACCGATCGCGGACATGAGTTCCAGGCGCTGTTTCATTGGCACCTGGCGGATCGCGGAATTGAGCACGCCTACATCAAGCCACGCACGCCCCGACTCAATGGCAAGGTCGAACGCTCACACCGAACCGACAAGCAGGAATTCTATCAGCTGCTTACGTAAAAAGACGACGTCCTGGATCGCCTCGTAGGTCGAGTCGAAGCTCACGTCGCAGGTCGGATCGGTGGGCTCGGGACCGGGCGCGGGCGGCTCGGTCCAGAGCGGTCGCTGCTTCCGCAGCCAGCGACGAGGAACAAGGCGGAGAGGATGATGGGGTAATGACGGGCATCCGATCGATCCTGGCTGGAAAGGTTCCCGAAAAACCGCGCGTCTGGGCAGAGGCCACGCGTCGATGCGAGCCCTCTTGCGGCTGGGGAATTCCGCGCTAGCGTCTGTGGCTTGGCGACACACAGCGAGGGGGCGACCAGCATGCGAATCGGGTTCATCGGTCTTGGCAACATCGGTGGCAAACTCGCCGGCAGCCTGCTGCGGAACGGGTTTGACCTGGTCGTTCGGGATCTGGACGAGTCCGCGGCCCGACCCCTCCTGGATGGGGGCGCCGGGTGGGGGGCGTCTCCGCGGCAGATGGCCGATTGGGCGGACCTCGTCATCACCTGTCTGCCGAATCCCGCCGCGTCCGCAGCGGTTCTGGAATCCGAGGATGGAATCCTTGCCGGTCTCAGCGGTGGGAAACTGTGGGCCGAGATGTCGACGACCGACGAGGCCGAGGTAAAGCGCCTTGGTGCGTTGGTCGAAGCGACTGGCGCGAAGCCCATCGACTGTCCGGTCTCAGGTGGCTGTCATCGGGCGGCGAGCGGTAACATCTCGATCTTCGCCGGCTGCGACCGCGGAGTTTTCGAACGGGCGTTGCCGGCTCTCCAGGTGATGGGGCGCCGAATCTTG
Organism: Candidatus Binatia bacterium; assembly: GCA_029243485.1. Taxonomy (NCBI): domain Bacteria; phylum Candidatus Binatota; class Binatia (SeqCode); species Binatia bacterium. Next base: position 25,824 of record JAQWRY010000032.1, read on the forward strand.
CACACCGGCGAGTTGGGCTCGGCCTCGGTGCTGAAGGTCGTGACGAATTATCTCGCGACGGCGAACCTCGTGTCGTTGTGCGAGGCGCTGACTACTGCGAAGCAGGCAGGGATGGATCTGAACACGACGTACGAGGCGATCCGCATCTCGTCGGGGAACTCGTTCGTTCACGAGACCGAGAGTCAGGTGATTCTGAACGGCAGCCGCGACATCAATGTCACGATGGATCTCGTCGTGAAGGACATGGGTCTCTTCAGCGCGGTCGCCGAGCGTGCGGGCGTTCCGCTGGAGTTGGCGCCGGTGCTGCTCGACATCTTCAACGACGGCACCGAGCGCTACGGTGCGCGGGAACTCTCGCCGAACATCATCAAGCGACTCGAGGACGGCTGCGGAGCCGAGATCGTCGCTGCCGGATTCCCTGAGGAGATGGTAGACGAGGACCCGGAAGTGCGGGGGTACGAAGTGCGACCGAAGGGCCGCTGAGCCGGCCCGCTAGGTCGAGAGCCCGAACGCCCGCGCCAGAACCGCCGTCATCTCGCCGCCCGCGCGCTGCGACACGGCCGCGGTCTGAATCACCGCCGAGCCGTGAAAGGTGCCTGGATACTGGTGCAGTTCTACCGAGACGCCCGCTTGCAGGAGGCGCTGGGCGTACTGGATCCCCTCGTCACGCAACGGATCGAACTCCATCGTCGACACGAATGCCGGGGGCAGGCCGGAGAGATCCGTGGCGCGCCCGGGGGCTGCGTAAGGCGATACGTCTCCGGGGTTCTCGCCGAGGTAGTAGCGCCAGCTCAGCGCTGCGTTCGGGCGATTCCACATCGGTGTGTCGGTGAACTGCTGCATCGAAACGGTTTCGAGTCGGTCGTCGATCACGGGGATGTTAAGGAGCTGGAAGCACAGTCGCGGCCCCTTGCGATCCCGCGCGGCGAGCGCGACCGCGGCGGCGAGCGCACCTCCTGCGCTGCCTCCCATGACGGCGACTCGCGACGGGTCGACCCCGAGCGCATCGAAGTTCTCCGCCACCCAGAGCAGACCGGCGTAGCAATCCTCGAAGCCGGCGGGGAAGGGATGCTCGGGTGCGAGCCGGTATCCGACGGAGACGACGACGGCCTCGAGGTCCGCACAAACACGAAGAGCTCCTTCGTGCTCGGCGTCGATGCTGCCGACGCAGAAGCCACCACCGTGGATGTACAGAACGCCGGGTCGGCCATCGCCGCTTTTGGGCCGGTACACGCGTACCCGGATCTCGGGATCGCCCGCTGGTCCGGGGACCAAACGGTCCTCCCAGGCGACGTGCTCCGGCGGATCGGTGCGCGGCATGGCGCCCAGAAGTTCGACGAGGTTGGCGCGTGCCTTCGCGACGTCTTCGATCCCGAGCTTCGGCAGCAGAGGGACGAGCGGGGCGAGTTCGGGGTCGTAGTTGCGGTCTGTCATGGCGCCGCGAAGCTGGCGAAGATATCGGGGAACGTCAAGGTGCCGGCGATGGCTCGGCGGCAGGGGCGTCGGAAGGCGACCGGTCGACGGACTCGCTCGGGCCGGCGATCGTCTCGTAGAAGGCCACGCTCTCTTCGATCTCCTCGAACAGAGTTCCTGCATTCCAGAGGACCTGGCGGCCGTCGAAGCCCAGCAGGATCGGGGAGACCTTCTTCGGCTTTTGGTAGCCTGCGATCAGCGCCGCTTCGAGCTTCTCGAGCAGCTCCAAGCTTGCCGCGGCCGCGCTTCGAGCGGCCGGGGTATCGGGTTTCTCCTGGGGGCGGTGGCGAAGATAGATGGGTGCCGTGTGCGCGATCGAACGAAGCGGCTTGCCAAATTCCGGATCGTCTCGCAGCTTTCTCCCCTCTGTTCGAGCGGCCAGCCACCCGGAAGAAGTGATCGAGACGGTGGCCTCGAGGACGAGGCGGCCGGGGCCAGCGAGCTTGCTCTGCGTCGCGACGACCTGGCCGTCGTGCAGGATCTCCGCGGCATCCACGGCGTCGCGATCGGGGTCGAACTCGACGACGAAGGAGAGGGCTACGGGCAGCGGAGTATCGAATTCGATCGTGTCGCCGATCTGCGAATTGCCGGCCCGAAACTCGAGCATGGGACCGTTGGTCACGAACGTTCGCCCGCGGCGAATGCCCTCGAGCCACGAGGCCTCGCTGAGGGCGCCATCGACCCGGGTGTAGAAGCGGTTCCGTCCGGGTGCTCCCCACGGGATGCAGGGATAGTCGGCTCCGGCGGTTGCGCTCAACCGGGCACCGAGGTTCAGGCCTCGGTAGTACGGCTCGAGGATCGTGGCATCGCGCTGGAGGAGTTCGACGAACTCGAGATTTCCTTCCGGCAGGTCGAGAGCGAACCCGGGCCCGACACCCCAGTGGGCGTACCCATTGATCGCGTTCTGTCGTTCCGCCTCACGCCAGTATTCGCTGTAGATCAGATACCGCTTCGGAAAGTCGATGTAGTTGCCCGCGCCGAGGATGATGCCATGCCCGAGCAGCCATGTGCGCGGATTCTCTTGCCCGGAGACCAGAAGCCGTCGGCCTTTGAGGAACGTGCCGTCCTTCCCGAAGGCGTACTGCGGAGCGGACACGAGCCCCTTGTAGCTGCCCATCTCGAGGAGACAGGCGACGTTCAGGTCTTCGGCTTCGAACCACCGAACGAGGAACTCGTTCGCGTGCGCCGAGGTCCGTGTGATGTGGAGGTGATCGTCGGCGCTGAACCAGCCGCGCTTCGCCATGTCGGTCCAGCGCTCGACTGTCAGGGCGAGCTCTTCGGTCTTCCCCGCACCGATCTCCACCGTCGTCGATGCAATGCGGTACTCGGGTCCCTTCTGCGCGACGACCTCGTACTTGCCGGGCTTCAGCTGAAGTTCGACGCCGTTCTCGAGGGCGTAGAAGTGCATGCTCGAGGTCGGCGTGTATGGCAGGACGATTGATCGCGGGAACTGCTCGTCCGACGAGAGCTCGTTCCACCACGGAACCGCTTTTGCGCGGCTGCACTCTCCGGGGGCAGGAAGCGCATCGCTCGGGACATGTGAGTCACCGGAAGCGTCCAGGACTTCCAATCGGGCCGGCGAGGGGGCGCCCGACTCGCCGTCGGTGATGAAGATTCGCAGGGTGCCTTTCGCGGGCGGGGCGTCGTCGGCCGCGTGGCTCAGCGAGGTGGGTGCGACCAGGGCCGCCAAGAGTAGGCCGACGAGAATCGGTTTGATCGAACGGGCCTCCACGAAGGTCCTAGCGGTACCAAAGAGTGCGCGGTGCGGCCAAGTACGCATTCGTCGATCTCCGGACGTTGTGGGGGGCGTCAATCGACTTGCACTCGGCGAGCGAAGGCTGAAGGATCGGTCGGTATGGCCGTCGCTCGCCGTCGTGCGCGAAACTTCCTTTGGGCCCTCGCTACGGTTGCGTTCGTCAGCTGCGCGACGCCGCCCGAGCAGGCGCCTCAGACGGAGCCGGGTCGGTCCGCGCGGATTGCCGCGCCGGAGACGCGCGGTTTCGTCGTGTCGAAGTTGAGTGGGATTCCGCCGGTCGGGGACGCCGGATGCCCTGATGGCCTCAACCGAACGGAACGGCAGCAGTACGGCATCGAGGCGGGAGAGCTCGAGGCGAAGATCGACGAGCTCGGTCGCGTCGCAGCCGAGAAGCTCTTGTACCCGCCCGACACGTGTCGGGACCCCGAGCGGCACGCGGATCCGGGCTTCCGAACGTTCGACGAGCCGGCCGCGGTCGCGGGACTCGATCTCGACGGGAAGACTTCGCGCAAGTCGGACTCCGCCGGATGCGCGCACGACGACTTCGTTGGGCCGAACGGGGAGAGCGGAATCGACAACCAGTACTGGCGCCTCGTCGGCTGTGTGGCGGGCTACCGCCCGGGGGGGCTCATCGACCGGGCCTTCGAGAACAACAACTACGTGCGCGAGGGCTTCCCAATCCTGTTGGAAGTCGACGGCGTCGACGATCCGAAGAACGACGACGCGGTGTCGGTCCGCTTCTTGTCGAGTCGCGACGCGGTATCTCTCGATGGGGTCGGGCATGTGACGCAAGGCACGAGCCTCGGCGTTCTCGACGAGCCGAAGTTCTGGAGCGACTTCGCGCCCGGACGGATCGAGAACGGAGTGCTGACCACCGAGCCGGTCGACGTCCTCCTGCGGTTCAAGCAGCAGGTCATCGACGGTGATGTGTACTACCGCGACACGAGGCTCCGCGCCGAACTGCTCCCCGACGGCCGCCTGCGCGGGGTGCTCGGCTTCTATCGCGATACGGGCCGCCTGTTTGCCCACATGAACGATCACTACATCGGGCAGTACCACACGGGGCGGAGTGCCTCGGATGCGCGTGGATATATCTGCGGCGGGATGCACTACGCGCTGGAGCGACTCGCCGACGGTCACCCTGACCCGGTTACCGGGCGCTGTACGTCGGTTTCCGCGGCCCTGGAGTTCGAGGCCGTCCCGGCATTTCTCATCCACCCGGAGTCCTGAGTCGGGTCCGCGCGGTGCGTCTCCGGGCCGCGACCGTTGAACATCGGTGCGCGGCTCGGCATCGTCGGGGGATGCGCGTGTCGATCTCGGTTTCGCTTCTTGGTCCCCTTTTCGCCTTGGTTTCGGTTCTGTCGGCCGTCGGCCTTTCGCACGCGGAGCCCGAAGCGCCCTGGATCACGGTTTCACCGCCGGACGAGCCCTTCTCCGTCCAGATGCCCGGCAAGCCCGACCGAAAGACCGCGCTTACGGACACGATCGTCGGCGACCTGACCCGGGTGACGTTCGCCTTCGACGAGGGTGGCATGGAGCTCGTCGTCACTCGCATCGACCTGCCGGGGGTCGCGACGTTCTTCATGTCGGACGAGTCTCTGTACCAGAACGTGCGCGAGGGATTCCTCAAGGGCAGCGACAAGACGGAGACGTCGTACGGCGAGGCTGAGCGAGCCGGCTGGGAGGGGAGGCGCCTCGAGTTCACCCGGCGGGGCGGCGGCCCGGAGAGGGAAGTGCGCGCTGAGTTCTTCCTGGTGGGCGATCGCATGGTGACCTTCATGGCAGTCACGCCGGCGGGCAAATCGCTCTCCGGCCTGAATCGCTTTCTCGAGTCGATCTCGTTCAAGGAGGTCGAGTGAGTTCCGCAGCAGCGCTCTCGCGCGTCGAAGGCATCCTCTGGGATAACGACGGCGTCCTCGTTGATACCGAGCCGCTCTACCTTCGTGCGAACCAGGAGATTCTCGCGGGCGTCGGCGTGACGCTCACCGAGGCGCTCTTCCAGGACATCAGCTTGCGTCAGGGGGGAAGCGTATTCGTCCTCGCGGAAGAGAAGGGGCTCGACGGCGCCGAGATCGAATCCCTTCGGTCCGAACGCGACGTTCGATACGCGGAGCTGATCGACACGGGGGTCAGGGTTCTGCCCGGGGTGCGCCCGAGCCTGCAGGCGCTGCACGGTCGCCTGCCCATGGGGATCGTCACCAGTTCGCAGCGCACGCACTTCGATCGCATCCATCGGTCTACAGAGCTCTTGGCGTACTTCGACTTCGTGCTCGCGAACGGTGACTACGACCGTCACAAACCCCACCCCGATCCGTACCTGGCCGGAGCTGCGCGTCTCGGTCTCGCCCCGGATCGCTGTCTCGCGATCGAGGACACAGAGCGAGGGCTCCGCGCGGCTACGGCTGCGGGGATGCCTTGTCTCGTCATCCCGCGTCCGCTGTCGCGCGATGCCGACTTCGCTTCGGCGCATGAGGTGTTGGCGTCCGCGGCGGACGTCGTCCGCGCGCTCGGAGGCTGAGCCCTCAGACGATCGCGGTGCTCTGTGGGACGGTCTTCCAGAACTCCGGGTCGTGACCGAAATAGATGCGCGCCCCGCGTGCCTGCAAATCCCGCAGGCGGTGCATCGAGGCGAGCATCTGTTCGCTGTCGTGGACGACCTGAGGAATCAGCAGCTCCTCGAGAGATTGTCGCAGGTAGCACGCGTCGCCGGTCAGGAGGACATCGCCGGAGTCGAGGCGGACCCGGAGCGATTGGTGTCCCGGTGTGTGGCCCCAGGTGGGGACGCACACGATGCTGCCGTCGCCGAAGAGGTCGTGCTCGCCGTCGAGCGTGAGGACGTCGTGGCCGTGGTCCCAGTCGGCGGCGGCCAGGCCGTTGCCGGCACTCAGGTCGGGATCGCGCGCGGCGTTCCACTCGCGTTCCTGGACGACCCACCTCGCGTTCGGCAGCAGCTGGTTGCCGCCGGCATGGTCGAAGTGAAGGTGGGAGTTCACCAGGAACTCGACCCGATCCGGCGCGATCTGCAGGGCCTCGAGCCGCGCGCCGACTTCCTCGCCCGCCGAAAAGTCGACCTGAAAGATCTTCGACAGAAAACCCAGGCGCTCCGCGGGGTCGGTTTGGACGTGCGGATGCATTCCCGTGTCGAAGACAACGCGCCCCTTGGGGTGCTCGACGAGATAGCTGGGAACGGGCACGCGGATCCGGCCGGTCCCCTCGGGCACGAAGAGGTCGAGGTTTCCCTCGAGCCAGCCGCAGGTGAAGGCAAAGAGTCGGACGGACACAGCGCGACGCTACGGTGTTTCGGGTGCGCGCGGCAACTCCTCGACAAGTGCCGCGGACTCCCCTAGCTCTGAGGCCGATGTCAACGAGCCTTCTCTTGCGCGCCGGGTTGGCCGTGTTCGCGGCCGGCGTCGGCGTGTACTATTTCGGCGGTGAAGAGTACCGCGTGCCGGCGGTCGTCATCCAGGTCGGCGGAGCTCTTCTCCTGTTTGTGAATGCGGCGCGCCAACGCCGTGAGGTCGCAGAGTCGGACGAGCCCGACGGCTGACGCCGTTGCCGCTTCTCAGGTCACGATTCGGTAGAGCACGGTTCCGCGTGCGCTGATTCGACCGTCCGCGGCGTTGCCGACTTCGACGTCGGACCAGAACATCTCAGCGTCTCGCTGCACGCAGCGGCCGTACGCAACGAGGTCGCACCGTGGTGTCGGCCCGAGGTTCTGGAGTTGCATCGACGCGGTAGATGCTTTGTAGCGCCCTGGTCCGCTCTCGGCCCACGAGGCCATCGCGCCGGTCGTGTCGAGCAGGGCAAGGACTGCGCCCTCGTGGACGCCGCCGGTACGATCGGCGTTCGTTTCGAGCCACGGCATTACGAGTCGCGACGTTCCACCCTTCATGTGTTCCACCTGGATCCCGCGGTTGCCGATGAAGGGGATCATTCCGATGTGGGGGCCCATCGTTCCCGGATCCGACTCGCCGTGGTCGCCGTTCGACACGACGGTTTCGGTGGGCGCGGCGCCGAAGCGTCCGCGAACGGTGGAGACGGTACGCGCGATCGGTTTTCCCTCGGACGTCTTGAGGACGACCGAGACGAAGCACAGCTCCTTGCCGCGTCGAAGAAGCTCCGCCTCGGCGACCACGTCCTGCCCGATCGCGGCGGACAGGTAGCTCACCTGCATCTGCGCAGTGTGCCAGGGCCCGGACTCCGAGCCGAGTGCCGCCCGCGCGAGGACCTGGCCACCGATGGCGCCGAGAGAGGCGGCACACCCCCCGTGAAGAACCTTGCCGGGATTGGAGTTGTCGTCCTTGTAGGGCAGGGAGATTCGGGCGCTTTCGGCGCCGAGCTCGTCGAGTCGAGCGCCGAGGGCCTGGCCGTAAGGCGAGTCCTCGACCCAGCTTTTGATCTCTTGGTCCACAAAGACTCCTAGCTAGCTAGTGTTGCGGGATGAGGCAGGAGTGAATCGACTCGTCGCCGGGTACCTGTCGCGCGAGGGTGCGGATCGCGAGCTCGGCGTCGGCGAGTCCGAAGTCGTGCGTATGCATGGCCTCGACCGGGTACTTCTTCGATTCGAGGAGTCGGATGGCGTTCGCGTATCCCGTGCTCGTCACACCGATCGCGCCGTGGATCGACACCTCTTTCATGACGATCTTGTCGGAGATGAATCCGGGGATCTCCTTGAAGCCCTTCACTCCCGCGAGCACCACGGTGCCGCCCATGCGTACGTAGTCGAGTGATTCTGCGACGGGCTCGACCGCGTAGGAGGACACGTCGACGACGACGTCGGCGCCGCGTCCGTTCGTGAGCTCGCGAATGCGATTGCGTGCGTTCTCGTTCTGCACGTCTACCGTCGCGTGCGCGCCGAACTTTCGCGCGATCTCAAGCTTCTGCGCATCGGCTTCGAGCCCGGTGACGATGATGTTGGCGGCTCCGGCTTCGCGGCAGGCGAGCACGCTGGCTAATCCGCGTTGGCCCGGACCGAGGATCACGACGGTGTCGCCGGGTTTGGTCTTCGGGATCTCGACTGCCCACCGAAAGCCGGCGCCGAGTGGGTTGAACATGACGGCCGTCGAGGCCGCTAGGTTCTTGTCGACCTTGTGCACGATGCAGTTCGGATCGAGGTACATGTATTGTGCGTACGAACCCCACAGGCCCGGTTCATCGGCAAGTGGGATGTAGGAGTAGATCCGGCGCGAGTCGCACAGGTGGTACGAGCCCTGAAGGCACGGGTTGCAGTGGCGGCACGACAGCATCGTCTCGACGGCGATCCGATCGCCGAGGTCGACGCCCCAGCGTTTCGCGGCGCGATCGCCGATGGCGGCGACGACACCGAGGGGCTCGTGGCCGGGAACGGCCGGCATCGGTGTTTTGAGAACGCCCTCGAACTGCTCGTAGTCGCTGCCACAGATGCCACAGGCCTCGATACGAACGAGCCCGGAGTCGTCGCTGATCTCGGGGATGGGCAGGTCCATCGGTTCGAGTTTGCGCTCGGCCGTCTGCACCATCGCAAAGCTGGTCTTCGGTAGCGTCATCGCGGGCTCCTCCGTCCAAAATCCAACATAAGTGTTGTAGTTCGATGGCGCAAACGGGTATGTTCGGGCCGATGCCCGGAGCCGACGTCACGCCGCGCCCCCTACGCAGCGACGCGCAGGCGAGCCGCGCGACACTCCTCGCCGCCGCCCGGCAGCTCATCGCCGAGCGCGGGATGGAGGGCTTGACCGTCGTTGCGGTCGCGCAGCGAGCCGAACTCAATCGCAGTACGGCTTACCAGCACTTTCCCAAGCGCGCAGACCTGGTCCAGGCCGTCGCCGGGGAGTTCGCGCGGGAGGTGCGAAACATTTTCGCCGAGCCGCGGCCGTTCGGTGAGCAGATTGACTACTTCGTCGAGTACTTCTTCGAACATCCCGACATCGCCCGCATCTGGATGTTCCAGATGCTCTCGGGGCATGCGGATTCTTCTCCAGGCTGGGGCGACTACTTGGGCGCGGTCGAACGGCTCGCGCAGAGTCCCCGAACGCAGGACGGGATCGATGCCGAGATGTTCGGTGTGATCGGCATTGCGGCGCCGCTGGTCTGGTCCCTCATGGCGCGCCAACGGACCCGGTCGGAGGAAGAGGCCAAGGTCGAGACGGCACGGTTCGCGCGTGAGTTGAAGCGGCTCTTCCTGTTCGGTGCGTTGCGGCCTGATGGCTGGCCCGAGTTGGTGGAGGAGTTCGAGCGAGACGGAGGGGCGTGACCAACCGGGGGGATTGCGAGCTCTCGATCCTCGACTGAGCGAAGCTTCGAGTGGGCTGCGCTTGCGCGCGCCCACCCCCAACTGTTGGAGACCCTTAAGGGAGGACTAAATCCAATGAAGGACTTTCGCCACAGGCTCGCGGTCGTCACGGGTGCCGGAACCGGGATGGGCCGGGAACTCGCCGTTCAACTCGCCGCGGCAGGCGCCCACGTCGCGATCTGCGACGTCATCGCCGAGAACATGGCCGAGGCGGCGGAATCGTGCCGCGCGGTCGCGCCGGACGGTGTGCGCATCTCGACGCATGAGTGCGACGTCTCCGATGAGTCGCAGGTGCTCGCGTTTCGCGACGGCGTCCTCGCCGCTCACGGAACTGACCACATTCACCTGCTCTTCAACAATGCCGGGATCGCAGGCGGCGGTGGCTTCGTCGACGGAGACCGCGCCGAGTGGGAAAAGACGTTCTCGGTTTGTTGGTCGGGCGTCTACTACTGTGCGCGTGCGTTCCTTCCTCTGCTTGTCGCCGCGCCGGAAGGCGTCATCTGCAACACGAGCAGCGTAAATGGCTTCTGGGCGAGCATGGGCCCCGCGACCCCGCACACGGCTTACAGCGCGGCAAAGTTTGCGGTGAAGGGCTTCACAGAAGCGCTGAAGACCGATTGTGAGATCAATGCGCCGCACGTGAAAGTTGCCCTCGTGATGCCGGGCCACGTCGGCACGTCGATCGCCCACAACTCGCGCAGCATCCTCGGCAAGCCGCCGCCGTCGGAGATGGGCGCAGAAGATCTCGCGCCGGTTCGCGATCAGATGAAGCGCATGGGCATGCCGGCCGACGGCGTTACGGACGACCAGATTCGGCAGGCGATTCATCAGCGGATGGAAGGATTCCGGGACAACGCACCCATGACCGCCGCCCAGGCGGCGAACGTGATCCTCGATGGGGTTCGCGAGGAGAAATGGCGCATCCTGGTCGGCAAGGATGCCGAGCTTCTCGACAAGATGGTGCGTGAGGAGCCCGAGTCGGCCTACGATGCGTCCTTCATGCAGCGCTTCACGCAGGGCGGAAACTTCAACTTCTGACCGGGACTTGTCGGTCGGCGTGCTCGCTGCAAGAGTGCGCTCGTGGCTGAAGAAACCGTCGACGTTCTGATCATCGGGGCCGGCGCCTCAGGCGCGGCGCTCGCCTGGAGTCTTGCCGACACGCGGATGCGCATCGTCTGCCTGGAGCAGGGCGGGTGGATGAACCCGGCCACCTACCCGACGACCGGCATGGACTGGGAGGCGCGGGCCCTGGGCGACTTCAGTGTGAGTCCGAATGACCGCGGCCGCCCCGAGGACTATCCCGTCAACGACAGCGAATCGCCGATCAAGGCGTCGATGTTCAACGCAGTCGGCGGCAGCACGATCCTCTACGCGGGCCACTTCCCGCGGCTCCACCCCTCGGACTTCCGCACACGCACGCTCGACGGCGTCGGTGAGGATTGGCCGATCGACTACAAGACGCTCGAACCCTACTACGCCGAGAACGATCGGATGATGGGCGTGGCCGGTCTCGCCGGCGATCCGGCGTATCCGCCAAAGGGGATGCCGCTCCCCCCGGTGCCCCTCGGCAAACTCGGCGAGAGACTCGCGGGCGGTTTCAATCAGCTGGGTTGGCACTGGTGGCCTTCGGACAGTGCGATCGCGACGGAACCATACCGCGGTCGTGATCGTTGCGTGAATCTCGGGCCCTGCATCAGCGGTTGCTCTCAAGGTGCCAAGGCGAGCACCGACATCACGTACTGGCCCGAAGCGGTGCGGCAGGGCGTCGAGGTCCGGACGAACTGTCGCGTGCGCGAGATCCTCCTTCGCGAGGACGGCATGGCCGACGGTGTCCTTTACTACGACGAAGCCGGGAATGAGTGCCGGCAGCGGGCCGAGATCGTGATCGTCGCCTGTAACGGCATCGGGACGCCGCGGTTGCTGCTCAACTCGAAGTCGTTGGCGTTCCCTGATGGCATTGCGAATCGCAGTGGACTCGTGGGGAAGAATCTCATGTTCCATCCCTACGGCATGGTCGTCGGATTCTTCGACGAGCCGTTGGAGGGCTACAAGGGCCCGACCGGCTGCAGCATCATGAGTCAGGAATTTTACGAGACCGATCTCGAGCGTGGTTTCACGCGGGGCTACTCGTTTGAGGCGGTGCGTGGGATGGGGCCGGTTTCGGCTGCGTTGTCGGGGATGGGTACCGGGCGTGTTCCATGGGGGGATGGGCATCACGACGGTTTCGCGAACGTTTACGATCGCACCGCGAGCTTACTGGCCATCTGCGAAGATCTCGCGGAGGAACGGAACTGTGTCACGCTCGACTCCGAGCTGACGGACCTTGACGGCATCCCCGCGCCGAAGATCAACTACCGCCTGAGTGACAACAGCGAGAAGATGCTCGCGCACGGTGTCGCTCGCGCGCAGGAGGTCCTCGCGGCGGCCGGGGCGCGCGATACCCAGGTGAACTCGCCCCTGAGCGTCGCCGGCTGGCATCTCATGGGGACCGCTCGGATGGGCAGGGATCCGGCGACATCGGTGGTGAACGAGTGGGGCCGCAGCCATGATGTGCGCAACCTCTTCATCATTGACGGCAGCATTTTCGTGACGTCGGGAGGGGTGAACCCCACGAGCACGATCCAGGCACTGGCGCTGTACGTGGCCGACCGGATGAAGAAGAACCTGGCCAATCTGTTCGACTGAGGCCTCGCGGCCCCGCCAGCCGTTGAGCGTCGCAGCGGATTCCTCATAGAGTAGTTCCGTGAACCTGTCCGACGACGAACGGCGCGGTCTCACGGGGCTCCTGAACGAGGTCATCCCGCCGAACCCGGACCGCGGGATGCCCGGCGCCGGAGACCTCGGCCTCGCAGGGATCGTCGCGGTCGCGCTCGCGAAGCACCCGGTGGTTCTCGACGCGCTCAAGGCCGGTCTTGCCACGCTCGACCGCGTCGCGCGTGGCGAATGCGGAGACGCCTTCAGCGCACTCGCGCCCGGCGACCGGAAGAGGATTCTCGGGCAAGTCGAGGACGCCGGCTCAGTGCTGGTGCCGATGCTCGCGTTCCCGACGTACGTCGCCTACTACGAGCACCCCGAGGTTCTCGTCGCGCTCGGGCGCGAGGCCCGTCCGCCGCATCCGAAGGGATATGAACTCGAGCCTTTCGATCCGCGGCTGCTCGAGAGCGTGCGAAGTCGCGGGCGGCTCTACCGGGAGTGCTGAATTGAATCCCCGCGCACCAGGTGCGTAGGGCGAGGCTTCCTGCGGCGATCGGCGGTCTCGTCGTCGCCTTAACGTCGTACGCCTCTTCCGTTGCGGGATCCGCGCAAGACACTCTGCAGACCATTGAGGTTCAACCAGGCCAGAATGTTCGTGATCTTTCACGCCGGTATCTAGGCAGTCTGGAACTCTGGCGCGACCTGCTCGTGCGTGCGACCACGCATCGGGATGAGGCTCTGCGTGATGGTCAGGCCGGTCGGCGGAAGGATGCGCGCGACCGTGCGAACGGGGCACTTCGTCTTCCCACCGAAGCGCGCGACCTCACGCGGTCGCGTCGCGAGGGCGAAGGCGCGAAGTTCGCCAACTACGAAGTGCAACCGGTCAAGCTGTCGTCCGGAACCGCGGAAGTGACGCTCGGGTGGAACCAGGGAATCGTGGTGTCGTCGGAGGAGGGACCGGCCGAACCGAAGGATCTCCTGCCGCCGCCGGCCCCAACCGGCTCGGTCGATGACTCCGTTCACTATCGGGAGACGGTGCTCTTGCGCTGGGCTGCCGTGGAGGGCGCGGTGGAGTACACGGTGGAGGTCGATCGCGATTCCCGTTTCGGATCGCCTGTCTTGTCCGCGCCGGGGCTTCCGACGGCCGCGTAAGCCGCCTCGGGTCTCGGCCGTCGTGTGGCTGGCCGGTGTTCTGCTCCTCGGTCTCGCGCTCTCGTCGGTGTCGGGTGCGGCCCACGAAGACTTCGCGCAGGTCGTCTTGATCGATGTGCCCGCCAACACCCAGGGGCCGATACGCGTTAGGCTGTTCGACCCCGACGCCGGCGGCGAGGTGGACGTGTTCTTCGGCTCGGGTGAGTTCGATACCTCGGCCCGCTTTGTTCTGTACGGCGGTGACGGTCTCACCGCGGGCGGTCGGGAACGAAGCGGGCGACGTCACGCGGCGCTGGGAGTTCGGAGGCGGCTCGGCGGCGTTCGTCGCCGCGTGACCGTCTTCTTCTCCGACATTCGTGGTTTCACGCCGTTCTCCGAAGAGCGAGAGCCTGAGGTCGTCGTGGAGATGCTCAACGTGTTCCTTCGCGAGCAGGCCACGTTCGGGAAGGAGTTCCGGGGGGACATCGACAAGTACGTCGGTGACGAGTTGGTGGCGGTGTTTCGCGGGGACGACATGGTCGTAAATGTCGTCCGCTGTGCGATCAAGATTCAAGCGGAGATGGAACGGCTTCGGTCGGAGCACCCGAAGTGGGACGTCGCGGTCGGCATCGGTGTGAATACGGGCGAGGTCGTGATGGGGGCGAGGTGCAGCGAAGAGCGGATCGACTACACGATCCTCGGCGACACGGTGAACGTCGGGGCGCGGCTCTGCTCCGTGGTGGGACGGGGGCAGACGCTTCTGTCGGCGACGTCGTACAAAGCCGTCGCCGGACTCGATGGCGTGTCCGCGGTGCGACTGGAGCCCCTCGAGATGAAGGGCAAGGTGCGCCCGGTCGAAGTGTACGACGTGAGCGGCGCCTGAGGCGTTACGCGGTCGCCGTTGCTTGTCCGGTCAGGTGCACGTAGAGCGCCTCGATCTCGACGAGAAGCTCGGGGCGGCAGAGCTGGGCGGGAACGAGCTCTTTGTCGACAGCGGCCGGGAAGTGCCGCTCCAGGGCATTCTGCAGGAAGGGCTTGTCTTGTGCGCGGACGTAGTAGGCGCGCACGCTTCGCGGGATGGCGCGGCCCATGGAGGAGGTCTCGAGAAGGGCGCGGAGGTTCCGGACGGTCTCGTCGAGCTGTGCTACCAGGTCTCTTTCGTGCAGGCTGGTCTCGCCGCAGACACTCGCGGTCCCACCGATGAGGAGCCAGCTCGGGCCGTTTCGCTCGAGCCGGGTCGCTCGTGCGAAGCAGGGCGGGACCGGGCCGTAACGCGCGGAATACTCGCGTGCGGGTGTCTGCCTGGGATTCTCGATTGATCGCCCCGGCTCCGTCGCTGCGAGGCAGTGGATCACGAGACTCGAACCGGCGTGGCCGACGGCGCTGGCCGTCGCCGCCTGCCTCGCCACCTCTTCGGGGTGCTCGTACCAGTGGAGATACGCGGCATGGCGGCCTGCGTTGAACGCCATGTAGCGATGCGGCAGCGGCTCGAGTGGTTCGAGGATTCCGGGTATCAGATTCCAGAACCGGATCGGTCGGGCGGCGTCGTGTCCGCGGAGTTCCCTGTGGATCGACTCGTAGGCGGCTTGCGTCGCGCGCTGAAACTGCGCCGCGTCCAGCGATGCGGCGGCGGGGACTGCGGCCGAAGCCAGGCTGAATCCGGGGCCCTCAGACGAACGTGTCCGCACGCCTTTCTCGTCGCTGGTCCACGCATCCGGCGTGGGATCCACCAGGCCCAGTGCCCAGAAGGGCGGCGCGAGGCTGATAGATTCGCTCATCGGCCGCATTCTACCAGCGGAGGAGGGAAACGGGGAGCAGTCGACGTGCCCGGCCGGTTCTGCAACATTCGGCGCGTCGATGAAGTTTCTCTTCGGTATTCTTCTCTCTCCGGTCGTTCTCGGCTGTGCGGCCTGGGCGGTCGCGGCGCTCTGGATCGACGGCCCCGAATCGCACGCTCTCGCCGGGGCCCTCGGCGTGGCGTTCTCGACCGCAGCGCTCGCGGTGTTTCTGATCGTTCGGCCGATGTGGCGGGCCCTGGGCGTCTTCGGGGTGTTGTTCCTGCTCGTCGTCGGGTGGTGGTTCACCATTGCCCCGAGCAACGATCGCGTGTGGGAGCCCTCCGTCGCGCAGATGCCGCGCGCGTCCCTCGACGGCGACCTTCTGACCTTCGAGAACGTTCGGAACTTCGATTACCGCTCCGAGACGGATTTCGACGAAGTCTGGGAGACCCGGACCTACGATCTTTCCGCGATCAGCGGGGTCGGGCTGCTCCTCTCCTACTGGTCGTCTCCCCTGATTGCGCATACGATGATGACGTGGACGTTCGAGGATGGCCCGCCACTCGCGATCTCGATCGAGACTCGGAAGGAGGAGGGAGAGGAGTACTCAGCGGTTCTGGGCTTCTTTCGCCAGTTCGAGCTTTACTACGTGGTCGCCGACGAGCGGGATGTCGTACGCGTCCGCACGAACTACCGGGGGGAGGACGTCTACCTCTACCCGCTCGACACCACCCCGGAGACCGCGCGTCGATTGCTTCTGGACTACGTCGCGCGAATCAACGAGTTGGCTGACCAAGCCGTTTGGTACAACGCCGCCACACACAACTGCACGACGACCATCCGCCACCACACGGCGGCCATCGGCGCGAGCGGCCCGTGGGACTACCGCTTCCTCGTGAACGGCTACCTCGACGAACTCGCCTACGAATCCGGCGTCATCGACACGAGCCTTCCGTTCCCCGAAGTTCGCCGCCGCGCCAATATCGTCGATCGCGCCAACGCCGCCGACACCTCCCCAACCTTCTCCACCCAAATCCGCTCCCCAGGTGGGGATGCTCGTTAGTCTCGCCCGTTTCTTTAGTCGTTACTTTCTCGACGCCTCGGACTCCGTTCGAGCGGCACTTCTTCCACGATTAAACATTTCGCCGAGACTAACCAACGTCCCCACTTCTGCGTAGGGAGACGGCGCAGTGTTTGTAGGAGGGTTGGTGGGAGTGGGGATCGAAGGTGGGGTGGGTGAGGTGGTTGGTTTTCGGGTCGTGCATGGGGAGGAAGACGTGGCCGGGGCGGACCGTGTCGCGGACGACGGCGCGGGCGCGTAGCGAGCCCCGGCGGGAGCGGACGACGACGGTTTCTTCGGGAGAGATGGAGAGGTGGGCGGCGTCGTCGGGGTGGATTTCGATCCAGAGGTCCGGGCGGTGGAGCTTTCGTAGGACGGGGGATCGGTCGGTGCGGGTTCCGGTGTGCCACTGGCTCGACGACCCGCGGCCGGTCATGAGGACGAACGGGTACGCCGCGTCGACGTTCTCTTCCGGTGGTCTTGGCGGGTCAAAGCAGAAGCGCGCGCGCCCCGTCGTCGTGAAGAAGCGTCCGTCTTCGAATAGCCGTCGTTCTCGCTCGGGTTCCACGGCGCCGGTGGGGTGCGGCCACTGGATTCCGGCCTCTTCTTCGATCGCGTCGTAGCCGGCGATGCCCGTAATGTCGCACGGGCGACCGGCGGACATCTCCTGCATCGAGCGGAACACGTCTTCGGGCGTCTGCCAGGCGTCGAACAGTTCGCCCACACCCCAGTATTCGGCCACGAGGCGGAAGATGTGGAAGTCGGCGAGCGCCTCGCCCGGTGCCTGGCGCATCTTCTTTACCAGGCCGATGCGCCGTTCCGAGTTGATGAACGTTCCGTCTTTCTCGCCCCAGCCGGCAGCGGGCAGCAGAATGTCGGCTTGCTGCGCCGTTTCGGTGTCGGCGTAGAGGTCTTGAACGACGAGCACGTCGAGTTTGCTCAGCGTCTCGCGGAACTCGGTCTGGTTGATCCAGGAGTGCGCCGGGTTTGTCGCGATGATCCAGAGTGCGCGAATCCGGCCGGCTCGGATCTCCTCGAGGATGCCATCATAGGGCAGGCCGTTCTCCCGGGGGATCCTCTTCTCGTCGATCCCGAGGATACCCGCGATCTTGCTGCGGTGGTCCGGGTTCGTGAACTCGTGTCCGGCGAACAGCGAGGTGGTGTTGCTGAAGAGGCGTGAGCCCATCGCATTGCACTGCCCGGTAATGGAGTTCGCACCGGTCCCGGGGCGTCCCATGTTCCCCGTGAGGAGGGCGAGATTGATCAGCGCCTGCGCCGTTCGCACCGCCTCGTGACTCTGATTGACGCCCATCGTCCACCACAAGGAGACCCGTCGCCCGGTGTGGATCGTCTCGGCGAGGCGGAGCACCGATTCCGCCGGGAGTCCGATCGACGCGGCCACGGCGTCGGGCGTGAACGGGCGCACATGCGACGCGAATGCCTCGAAGTCTTCGGTGTGGGCGTCGACGTAGGCTTGGTCGATCCAGCCTCGGTCGATGAGGACGCTCGCGACCGCGTAGTAGAACGCGAGGTCGGACTTGGGCCGGATGGGATAGTGCTGCGTCCCGGCCGTGGCCGTCTCGGTCCGGCGGGGGTCGATCACCACGACCTCGGGCGCGTGCCGGTTGCGGCAAATCCGCTCCCAGAGAATCGGGTGCGCGACGCAGAGATTCGACCCGGCCAACACGATCACGTCTGACTCTTCGAAGTCCGCGTAGGTGTACGGCGGCGCGTCGAACCCGAAGGCTTCCTTGTACGCGACGACAGACGTCGCCATGCACTGGCGCGTATTCCCGTCGCCGTGCTTCATCCCCATTCCGAACTTGGCGAGGGCCCCGAGGAACACCATCTCCTCGGTCGGGATCTGGCCGGTCCCGAGGAACGCGAGCGCCTCAGAGCCATGTTCCTCCGCGACGGCACGGAACCGCAGCACCATCTCGCGCAGAGCCGGGTCCCATCCCACCGGTTCCCATTCCCCTCGCGCGTTGCGCACCTGGGCTCGCGTCGCGCGTCCCGGATCATCGAGGGGGGCGAGTGCTTCCCAGCCTTTGGGACAGGCCATGCCGAGGTTTACCGGATAGTCGGGCGCCGGCGACAGGTTGATCGCTTGGCCGTCCCGGAGATGGCCGGTGAGCGCACAGCCTGTTGAGCAGAAGCCGCAGACCGTTCGCGTCGTCGAGTCCGGGGTGAGCCGTCGCGGGAGCTGACCGAGGCCGTAGCGACCGGGCGAGCGCAAGAGGTCGCGCGTTAGAGGGCCGTCGTGTGTGTGCAGGAACATCGAAAACTTCGCGTCAGAGGCCGGGCATGGCGCGGGCTGCTTCCGCGGCGAAGAAGAGGCGTCGGTCGAGGAATTCGCCGAGGGTCAGGGTGAGGAGCGCGAGGCCGGCCACACCGGCGGCGGGCAGGTCGCTTCCGACGAGGGACGAGCCCACCGCGGCAACCACCAACAAGAGCCCGACGGCTGTCACAGCCACTCTCGCGTGAACGCTGGAGCGAAGCGGGCCCCGCAAAAGGCTTCGCGATCTCTCGAGGTCGTGGCCCGACGCCGGTGTCTCCGTGAACCGCTGGACACGGACGAGGCTCGCCCCGCCGACGACCACGGCGAACAACCCGCCGACGAGCAGCCGACCCGAAGAGGGAGCGCCCGCCGAGAGCGCCGCGACGACAGTCACGCAGAGCATCCCGGCCCCACCCAGGAGCAGTTGGGTCGACCCGAAAGCGGCAATCGTTCGGCCCGCCGACCACCACGCGCGCCCGGTTGCGGCGTAGACACCGATGGAACACGCCGTCGCCACGATTCCCGCGAGGAGTGCTGCCCAGCGGGCGACAACTGCTCCGTTCCCGAGTGCTTCCGCCAAGACGGCCGCACAAAGGGCCGCGAGGTACGCACCAAACGCGAGGATCTCGCGGCTCATCCACGACGTTCGCCATCCGAGGACGGCCCGGAACGCCTGCGTGGGCCGCCCCAGATGCGCGATGGATCCCGCGAGTCCGATCACGGCCGCACCGAGGGCGAATGCGAGGAGCCCGAGTCGGCCGGAGGCCGCGGGACCGACGGTTCCCCGCGCCACGGCATCGAGGACCAGGATGCCGGTCGAGAGCTGTACGAACACGAGCATGAACGCGAGGGGCGCGTGGGCGTGATTCGGCTTCACGAGCGCGGCGTCCGCCGGAACGATCGGCCGGGCGGGACGCGCGCTCACGTATCTCGTGGTGGGTCGTGTGAGGCTCGAGTCGGGTAGGTACGGGTCGAGTCCGGAGAGGAGCGCGCCGGGCTCGGCCGTCGTGGAGACGATGTCTATCGAGATGGCGGAGGTCGGGCAGCCCTGCGCGCAGGCGGGCGCCTCTCCGCTTGAGAGTCGATCCGCGCAGAGGTCGCATTTCCGTACGATGCCGAGAGAAGCGTCGAAGCTTGGCACGTCGTACGGGCAAGTGAGTACGCAGTACTGGCAGCCGATGCACTGGTCGTCGAGGTGTCGAACGATTCCGGTGATCGAGTCCTTCTCGTAGGCTTGTGCAGGGCAGCCGCGGAGACATCCCGGGTCGATGCAGTGATGACAGGCGGTCGTTACCGTCTGTTGGTCGCCGGCGGAGGTGCCGACATCCACGACGAGGCCGACCTCGCGCCAGGCCTCGTCGGGCCGAAGGCCGTTCAGGCTGTGGCACGCGGTCACGCAGGCCTTACAGCCGGTGCACGCATCCAGGTCGACGCGAAACGCGAACTGCTCGCCAGCACCGGGGCTCCGCTCGGTCGGCAGCAGTTCCCGATAGTGCGCAGCCAGGAGTGGCTCTTCCGCGTCTCGGTGATGTTGCGCGAAGCGTTCGACAGCGGTGAGCTCGCGTTGTTCCGCGAGGACTCGCTCGAGCAGCGAAGAACCGCTCGGCGGGTAGGCCGAGGCGGTCATGCCGCACGTCCCGGGCAGCCGAGTTCGGCGCCCAGCGATTCCGCGGGAGGGAGCTGAACCCAGACGGCCTCGCCCCGAATCTCGACGGGAAACGTCCGCACCTGGTAGCTCGGATCGCTCAGGCCATCTCCGGTGTGCAGGGAGAAGGTCTTCTTGTGCAGCGGGCACGCGACCTTGGGTTCCCCTTTGTGATCTCCGAGGAGCCCGCGGGCGAGGACCGTGTCCTTGCGGTGCGGGCACGTCGCCTGCGTGGCGTACCACTCCGCGCGCCGCGAAAAGTTGTAGATCGCGATCTGTTCGTTTCCGTAGCGGACGGCGGCACCACCGTTCTCCGGGAACTGGTCGACCTGGCCGAGCCTCTGCCAAGTCCAGGCCTTCTTCGGCGGGACGTGGCCATTGCGGTGGATCGGTGTGGGAGCGGGCCAAGCGGCCGGCCGGCGTTGCCCGCGCTCGCGGACGAAGGGCAGGGCCTCGCCGGGCGCACGGTCGTCGGCGAAGTGCTGGAATCGCTCGCGGAGTTCCGGCGATTCGACGACGGCTTTCCACTCACACTCGTACGAGTCGATGAGTTTCTGCATGTCGGCTTCCAGCTGGTCGGCGATCCCGAGGGAATCCTCGAGGACGACCGTCCTCAGGTACTCGATGCCCCCGTCAAGGTCCTCGAGCCACCGCGCCGTTCGTTGGAGGGGCTTTGCGGTCTGGATGTAGAACATCAGGAAGCGATCGAGGATTCTGAACACCTCTGCGCTGGTAACGTCGGTCGCGAACAGGTCGCCGTGTCTGGGGTTCGAGCCGCCGTTGCCACAGAGGTAGACGTTCCAGCCGTTCTCCGTGGCGATGATGCCGAAGTCCTTGTTCTGGGCTTCCGCGCATTCGCGCACGCAGCCGGAGACCGCCGACTTGAGTTTGTGCGGGGCCCGAAGGCCGCGGTATCGCTCCTCGATCTCGATCGCGAAGGCAGTCGAGTCCTGGACGCCGTAGCGACACCACGTGGAGCCGATGCAGCTCTTCACGGTACGCATCGCTTTGCCATAGGCGTGGCCGCTCTCGAACCCGGCTTCGACGAGCTGCGCCCAGATGTCGGGCAGCTGGTCGACGCGCGCCCCGAGCAGGTCGATGCGCTGGCCCCCGGTGATCTTGCAGTAGAGGTCGTACTTCTTCGCCACTTCGCCGAGTACGATGAGCTTGTCGGGCGTGATCTCGCCGCCCGGGACGCGGGGGATGACGGAGTAGGTGCCGCCGCGCTGGATGTTTGCGAGGAACCGATCGTTGGTGTCCTGGATCGTCGAATGGCGGACGATCAGATCGTTCCAGGTCGCTGCGAGGATGGAAGCAACGACGGGACGGCACACCTCACAACCATCCCCGGTCCCGTGGCTGTCGAGGAGCGCGTAGAACGTTTCGATTCGACCGAGCTTCACGACCCAGAACAGCTCCTCGCGGCTATAGGCGAAGTGCTCGCAGACGTTCCGACTCACTTCGCGGCCGGATTGTGAGAGCGCGTTCTCGAGGACTTGGGTGACGCTTGGGATGCAGCCTCCACAGCCGGTCCCGGCGCGGGTGCACGTCTTCACCTCGGCGACGGTAGAGAGGTCGTCGGCCGCGATCGCCTGAAGGAGGTCTCCCTTGGTGACGTCGTTGCAGGAGCATATCTGCGCGTCATCGGGCAGCGCGCTCGCCGTGTCGGTGGCCGTGCCGTTCGCTCCGAAGAGAAGTTCGTGCGGCCGCTCGGGGATCGGGCCGGCTTCCTTCGCGATACGCGCCAAGGTGGCGAAGGGCTCCGCATCGCCGACGAGGATGCCGCCGACGAGCCTTTCGCCCTCGACGACCAGCTTTTGATAGACGCCCCGGACCTTGTCCTCGAAGGAGACGCTTCGCACCTCTAGCGGACGTGCCTGATCGGCGAATGCGTCGCCAAAGCTCGCGACCTCGACGCCAAGGAGCTTGAGCTTGGTCGAGAGGTCGGCGCCGGTGAAGGAGGCGTCCTCGCCGGTGATACGCCGGGCGAGTACGTCCGCCATGGTGTAGCCGGGGCCGACCAAGCCGTAGACCATCCCGGAGTGTAGAGCGCACTCGCCGATCGCGAAGATGTGCGGATCGCTCGTAGTCAGTCCGTCGTCGATCTGGATGCCGCCTCGTTCACCAACGCTCACCCCGCACGCCCGGGCGAGTTCGTCGCGCGGGCGGATGCCGGCGGATACGATGACCATGTCGACGTCCAGCGGTGGTGCGTCGTCGAATTCCAGCGCGCAGACCTCTCCAGGGCCGACGATCGCTCTGGTCCGTGCTCCCGTGTGAACGTGAACGCCGAGGGCTTCGATCGAGGTCCGCAGGATCTGCGCCCCGGCCGCATCCAGCTGCCTGGGCATCAGCCGGTCCGCGAACTCGACGATGTGGGCTTCGAGCCCCATGTCGACCACGGCCTTCGCAGCTTCCAGACCGAGGAGCCCGCCCCCGATGACGGCTGCCCGCCGCGACTTGTCGGCCCACGCTCGAATCCTTTCGAGGTCTTCGATCGTGCGGTAGACGAACACGCCCGGCGTCTCGACTCCGGGAAGCGGTGGAACGAAGGGAGAGGATCCCGTGGCGAGGACGAGTGTCTCGTAGGGCACGCTGCGGCCGGCACTTGTGGTGATCGAACGAGCGTTCCGGTCGATCGACTCGACGCGTTCGTTCACGTGCAGGGTATACGCGGTATTGGCGTACCAATCCGGATCGGCGATCCCGAGATCTTCCGCGCTCTTGCCGCCGAAGAACTCGCTCAGATGCACGCGGTCGTATGCGGGGCGAGGCTCTTCGCCGACGGCGGTTACGAGGAACTGCCCGGTGGTGTCGCGTTCGGCGAGCTTCTCACAGAAGCGGTGGGCGACCATCCCGTGCCCGACGACGACTACGCGCGTCGGCGCGACATCACTGTTCGTAGTTCGGTCCATGCGCCGTGGCGATCGCAACCCACGTGCCAGCCGAAACCCGAGTGTTCTTGAGGGCCCCTCGTCGTCGGGGCCAAGGGCCGCTCGAATTCTGGACAGACGTGCCCACGACAAGAGCAGTGAGGCCGTCGTGACTCCACCACACTAGAGCTGCGTCCGTGCCGAGGCGGGTGGTTCGATGCTCGCCGGAAGGCAGAGCTCGTTCTCTACACGCGTGTCGAGTTCCAGGTCCCCGAAGAGACCGGCCGGGCGGACCGCGCCGATGCGCTTCCGATGCTTCGGCTCGTCCGCTGCGCGAACTGCGTTGTAACATGTCACGTGCAGGCCGGGATTCGCCGGGGCGGCTCCGCCGATGGTTGCCGCGAGACACAGCCGCACGGGCTTCTTCAGATCGTAGAGTCGGTCTTCGAACGTGTCTGAGATGCGCACCTGCTGCCCGTCGGGAAAGCTCGAGGGCGACGAGACCTTCACGCGATGGCAAAGTTAGGGATCGGCCAGCGCGTCCCCCGGGGGAGCGGGCACGGCACCGAGTCCGAGCGTCGCGCAGGAGAGGAGTAGGCCGGTGCCCTGCGTGTCGACCGGGAGCTCGTCGAATTTGTCGTGCAGGAGGACGCCGCTCCACGTCGGTTGCTTTGTCTGACCGGACGAGCGCTTCACATCGTAGGTCAGGCGGTGGATCTCGCTCTCGGCGATCGGCTCCCCGTCGAGTTCCGCGGGCGGGCAGACCGCGCCTAGGCGCTTCACGTCGTCCCCGTTCCCGTGCCACCGAAGGAGCCGAGCGCTTCGCCGTTTTCGCGAAGCTTGTTGAACGACTGGTTGCCCTCGACCCATTGGGTATCCATCCGGTGTGCCGAGAACCAGGACCCCTTGTTGGTCGGCTCGCCGTTGTCGACCGATAGCTCCAACTCGGCACACTGATTGGGCCGGGGCTTCCCCCGGTACGAAGGCGAGCAGCCCCCACTTCACTCCCGACCATCCAACTATTTTCGTGACTCCTAGTGCGGTGCGGCTCCACAAGGGGTGCAGAGCCGGGCTTGGGAGCATCTTCGCGCCCGCGCCCCTCGGAAGCGGCGCCCTCGTGGGAGTGGAGGACTGGGGGGGTGCAGGAAGTGCTCGTTCGGCCAGATCCAAGACTTGCGGACTGGGCTTCCCGTCACAAATGCCTTTTCACGCACTGGCAATCGGATCCAGGCGCGCGCGGAGGTTCGCCATGGTAACCCATCGTGGTCGATGGCCTTCTTGCTCGACTCGAGAAACGGTCCCGCGTTCGATCTGCCTGCCCCAGTCGAGGGGGCGCAAACGTGGATCGCCGCGTCCGTCCCGCGATCCGGGAGCACTTTGCTTTGCCGGACGCTTTGGGACACCGGCGGAGTGGGTGCACCCAAGGAGTATTTGAACGCGATGCAACTCCGCGACTGGGAGGTCCGACTGGGAACGTCCCTTGTCGCTCGCGTCGGGTACGGACTCCTGACCGGTCGGGCGAGCGGGTTGGCTTCCGGAGCGGGATGGACCCAGGAGCGGTTCGCGGCTCACGTCGAGCGCGTTCGTTCCCGGCGGAGCGATGCGAGCGGTCGCTTCGGACTCAAGATCCACTACCACCACTTCGAGAATTGGTTCCTTACCCGGGGCTGGAGCGTGGAGGATCTGCTGGCACCGCAGCGGTGGGTGCGGATCTCACGCGAGGATCGCGTAGCGCAGGCTGTCTCGTGGGCTCGCGCCTTACAGACCGGTCGGTGGACGATCCATCAGCGCGCGTCGACGCCGTCGTTCTACCGTGCCTCACAGATTGATAGGCTCGTTGCCGAGATCGAACGCCAGGAAGCCGGATGGGACGACTACTTTGCGTCGCGGGGCATCGCGCCTTTCCGGCTAACGTACGAGGAACTGGTCGGCGACCTGCAGGGGACGATCCGGCGGGTCCTCGGCTTTCTCGGGGCGCCGAATGCCGCGGACGCATGCGTTGCCGACGTGGCGCTCCGCCGGCAAGCGAATGAGGTCAACGCTCGCTGGATCGAGCGTTATCGAGCATCGCGCATGCTCGGCTCTGGTTGAGGCTCAAGAAGCAGATCGCGTAGACGTTGCCGCTTCTCGTCCGTGAGACCGAGGGTGTTTCGTAGGTACCCGTCCACGGATCCATCGCGCTCGACCATCGCATCCAAGCCGGCCTGGAGGTAACGCGGCTCGACGCGGACGAGCGGGCCGACCCGGCCCGGGTTGCTCCGAAAAAGTGAGGTGACCCAGATGATCGCAAGCTGCTGCTGGATCTTGTCGTGCGTGTAGTGGTTTGTCAGGAGGAAGTCGCGCATGACCGTCTCTTCGGGCACCCCGACGGCGAGTAGGACGAGTGCGGCGGCCATGCCTGCGCGGTCCTTTCCGGCGGTGCAGTGTAGGACCGCGGGAAGGCCGTCTTCTTCCAGAAGGTGATCGAACATCGTGCGGTACTGATGGGCGAACTGCGTCACGAAGGCCCGGTTGCCGTCCACTAGGAACTCGCTGAGATCGAGCCCCTCGAGGTCGCCGGTCATGAGCTTGTACTGCAGCTCTTTCGGGTCGACGCCGGGCGTATAGATCTCGGGTTGGATCACCAGGGGCGTGTCGTCGTCGGGCAGTCGGTCGGGTTGGTCCTCTCGCTCGGCCGGGCTTCGGAAGTCGCACACCAAGTTGACGCCCAGGTGGTGCATGTAGTCGAGGTCGCCGTCGCTCAGTCCGGAGAGTTGGCCGGAGCGGTACACGCGGCCCCAGCGGGTCGTATGGCCGTCGGAGGTTCGGTAGCCGCCGAGGTCGCGGAAGTTGTCCATGCCTTGGAGCGGTAGCTGGCGCTCGGCGAGCGAGACCTTCTCACCGCCGGGGAGCTCGATCTCCAGGTAGGGGCGCGTATCGAACGGGAGCGAAGCAATCTCGGCGTGCCCGCTCTCGAGATGTCCGACGGGTGCGCTGTGGTCGATCTGCTCGGGCGACGGGCCGGCGTAGATCGGGAGCTTCGCTCCTGTCGGTCCATTCTCCCAGCGCACGACGAGTGTGCCGCCCTGTCGTTCTGCCAGCGGATCGCTCGCACCAAGGGGCGTCCGGTCGCTGCTCTGGCAGCCGGCGAGGAGGAGCAGGGCGACGGCGGCGAAGGCCGATGGCAGGGCGGAGGCCTGGAACGTGCGCATGCAGGCGTTATCCCGTTCGCGATGCCCGACGGCAAGCATCGGTTCCTACGGGAGGTGGGTGCGGAGCCACGGCGTGAGCTCGAGCGCGAGTCGCCGGTGCATCTCGGTCGTGGGATGGCCGTCGTCCGGGATCAATACCTCTTCCCACGGAAGTTCCGCCAGCGCGCCTCGCGTGACTTGGAAGAGGGAGAGGAACGGAACGCTCCGCCCTTCGCTCCAGGTTCGAGCGCTGCGCTCGAGATTTTCCGCGTGGAGGCGATGCGCTTCCGGCGCTCTAGGCACGAGGGTTCCGAGCGCGTACACGGCGACGAAGAGTGGGATCTCGTGCTTCTCCAGTTCGTCGGCCAGCGCATCGAGGTATGCGGCGCTCTGGTTCCACTCTGCTTCGAAGGCCTCGGGCGGGACGACGATCGGAGAGACGGGATC
Organism: Candidatus Binatia bacterium; assembly: GCA_029243485.1. NCBI lineage: Bacteria > Candidatus Binatota > Binatia (SeqCode) > Binatia bacterium. The sequence continues at coordinate 52,397 of JAQWRY010000032.1, forward strand.
CGGCGGGTAGGCGGGAAGAGGGGTATCCCGGTTCTTTCGAATCTGCGCTTCGAGAGGGGTGTCCACCGGCGGAGAGGTGAGGGTGCGAGCGAGTGTCCAAAGGTGCGGAGCGGGCTTGTCCACCAAGACAGGCAGAGCGAAGTAGTTGGACTCCTTCGCTCGATCATCCCAGAGGTCGTTCTCGTACAGAACGAGGAGAACCGCGTCGGGTTCGAGCGCGAGGTAGCGCGGGACGTTCGCGGCGTACTGCAGCGGGCTTCCTCCCTGCATCGCTGCGCTCACGACGGACCAGCGACTCCCGTTCAGGGCCCGGTCCAGGCGCGTCGGCACGCTCTCCTCGGCGGGGACACCGTGGCCCTCCGGGATCGAGTCGCCGATCACAAGAAGGCGACGATCCGTTTTGCTCTCGATTGCCGGTCCTCGAAAACCGTGTGCGTTGATTTCGTAGTCGACGACGTACGACGGACGTTCGGCGCGGTACGTCGATCCCGGCAGGAACATCGCCCCGTAGGGTCGCCGCGAGACGATGTACGGGTTCGCCTCGTACGGATCGATCGTGCTTGGCGCCGGCGGGGCCGGCAAGGAGTCGGGGAGCCCGAACGCGCGCAGCAGGAGCTCCGCTGCGATGAGCGCCGTCACGAGAGACGCGGCAAACAGCGCCCAGCGGGAGGCTCGGATCATGCCGCTCTCGCCGTCGTGTGGCATGGCCCCGAGTCCGGGGGCTCACTTCTCGAGGATGGGCGGCTCGAGCGAGATGGCCATTCCCGGGTTGTGCCGCGTATGGATCGCTTCAAGTCGAGCCTCCATGGTCTGGATGAACGGATCCTCCGCGGGCGGCAGAATGAAGAACTGGCGTTCTTCGATTCCGCGGAGCACGCGCTGCGCGATGTCCTTCGGCAGCATCGGGGATCCGGCCGTGAAGGAGAGAAGGCTCCCTTCGTAGACCTCGCGCTCCGGTGTCGAGGGGCCCGTGGCTTCGAGTGGCGCGGGGCGGTTTCGCCCGGAGTCGCCGATCCGCGTGCGGACGATTTCCGGGCACAGGACGGACACGCCGACCCGGGGGCACGCGGACTCGAGTTCGAGGTGAAGCGTTTCGCTGAGGGACATCACGGCATGTTTGCTCGCGTAGTAGGCGGCGAACCCGGGCGAGTTCGTGAGGCCGGCCATCGAGGACGTGTTCACGATGTGGGTTTCTTCTTCCTGTTCCATCAAGAGCGGCACGAAGGTCCGGAGGCCGTTCACGACGCCGTAGAAGTTCACGCGAAAGACCCACTCGTAGTCTTGCACCGATTGCTGCCACGAGTTGCCGCCGACGGCGACACCCGCGTTGTTGCAAACGACGTGCACACCACCGAAGCGCTCGACCGCTGCCTTGCCGAGAGCTTGCACGGCTTCGGCGTCGCCCACGTCGGTCGGGACCGACAGGCATTCGACGCCGGAGGCGCGCAATGTGTCCTCGACCGTGGCGAGAGCGGAGGCCTCGATGTCGGCGAGCACGAGGCGCATGCCGCGCGCGCCGAAGGCTTCTGCGAGCGCGGCGCCGATGCCGCTTGCGGCCCCGGTGACGACCGCGACACGATCCTTGAAATCTCTCATGAGGGTTCCTCCCGTTGGTGTTCCGAATCCCTACCAGCCGTCCGCGGCCGGGTCGAAGCGGAGGGGCTTCCGCTGCGTTCCGTTTCTGGGTACGAGGGGGCGTGACCGAACCACAGGACGACAGCAACTTCGGCCCCCTCCGGAAGACCCGGCTACGGGTCGCTTCGTGGAATCTCTGGGGTCGCTGGGGGCCGTGGGAAGAGCGGCAGGAGCCGATCCGCAAGACGCTCGCCCGCATCGACGCCGATGTCATCGGTCTGCAGGAGGTCTGGGCCGAGGACGAGCGCACCCAGGCGAGCGTACTCGCCGACACGTGGGGATTTCATTCCACCTACGGGTCCCGGTTGCCGTTCCCGGACTTCCATCTCGGGATTGGGATCGTCTCGCGGTGGCCGATCGTGGGGAGTGAGGAACGGCCGTTGCCGGATGCGGGAGAACCCGACGAACGCCGGCTGGTGCTGCGCGCCGACATCGACGGACCGCGTGGTCCGCTCCAGGTCTTCACGACTCATCTGAATTGGCGGTTCGACCACAGTCACGTCCGGGTCGCGCAGATTCAGGCGATCGCGCAGTTCATCGCCGAGTCGCCCGAGCGATCTTATCCGCCGATCCTTTGTGGCGATCTCAACGCGACACCCGACTCGGATGAGATTCGCATGCTGACGGGCAAGGCGAAGGTGGCGTCTCCCGGGCTGGTCTTTCACGATGCGTGGGACGTCGCGGGCGACGGTACCTCCGGGTTTACGTGGGACAACGCGAACCCGTTTGCCGCGCGAGACCTGGAGCCGAACCGACGGATCGACTACGTCCTGGCCGGTTGGCCGAAGGAGGGCGGCGCGGGGCAGATCGTCGGCGCCCGGGTCGACGCGACCGAGCCGGCAGACGGCATCCATCCATCGGATCACGCTGCGATCGTGGCCGAGCTCCGCTACTGACGGGGCGCGCTCAGGCTCGTGTGCGTCCCGGCCCTCGGCCTGGGCCACGCGCCAGTAGCCCCAGGGGCAGTGCACGAGATCGAGCTTCAACCCGTCGGGGTCCGGGAAGAACACGCCGTAGTAGTCCTTGCCGTACTCCGGATACTCGGCCGGCGCTTCGAGGACCTCGTGGCCCTCGGCGATCACCCGCCCGCGAAATTGGTCGACATCGTCGCGACGTGCCGCGCGGAAGGCGAGATGATGCCGGCCCATGCAGTACCGATCGAACTCCGCGCCTTCGTTCGCGGCGTTCGGCGGCCGGATCCCGATGCTCGTTAAGCCATTCACGAAGATGACGCTCTTACTGGCGCTCTGTTCCTTGCAGAGTTTGAACCCGAGCCGCCCGAGGGAGTGCTCGTACTAGCGCGTCGACCGGGGCATGTCGTTCATGGTGAGATCGATGTGATCGAAGCCGAAGAAGTCGATGGGTTCCACGCTCAGTCCTCCGTAGTTGGGGCGTCGATCGGCATCCACAGCCGGACCGTGGTGCAGTGTTCGGCATCGCCTCGGGCGTCGACGGTGCTGCGCAATCGTTTCGCGCGGATGCGCATGCTTGCGAGGCGGCGTACTCCGTTGGTGGTGGCCGGGCCGAGGCCCTGGCCATCGTCGAACTGGTCGAGACACCCGCTGGTCAGCAGAAGCAGGAGAAGTCAGGGCGCCCCGCGCGGCAGCGTCACGGCTCGGAAGTCCATTCGACCGGTCACGCCGGGGGCGGCGTACCACGCCCGAGCGTTGACTCCTCGCCACGAGGGCGGTACTTCTCCTGACCGATCGGTCTGACCGATCGGTTTAGGTCAATCGGTCAGCGACAAATGTAGTATCCACAGGGGTCTGCCGTCCATCGGACGGACTTGGGGTCGGGGAGGACAGGGCATGGCGGGCGCAGTCGTCGCGGGGAGTCCGACGGGGGTCGAGGGGCTCCGGGCCCGCGCGGGGAGAGCCGCGGATTGGGCGCGGCAGCACCTTCTGGGCCTGCAGGACGCAGAGGGCTTCTGGCACTTCTCGATGGAAGCCAACGCGACGATGGATGCCCAGTACATCTTCGCGAACCGGCTCCTCGGTCGCTCGGTCCCCGACGTCGAGCGGCGCCTGGGCGACCACATCTTGTCGACCCAGCGCGAGGACGGAAGCTGGGCTCTGTACTTCGGCGGGCCGGGCCATCTCAGCTGCAGCATCGAGGCGTATTTCGCTCTCAAGCTGCTCGGGCACGAAGCGAGCGAGCCGGCACTGACGCGCGCTCGGCACTTCATCCGGGCGAACGGGGGGGCGGCCAAGGCGCAGGTCTTCACGCGGATCTTTCTCGCGTTCTTCGATCAGTTCCCGTGGGCGGGTGTACCCGCGTTGCCGCCGGAGCTCCTCCTCTTGCCCGAACGCTTTCCGCTCTCGATCTATCGGATGTCGAGTTGGGCTCGGTCGACGGTCGTGCCTCTCTTGATTCTGCTGCAGCACCGCCCGTCGTACGACGTGCCGCCGGGGCAAGGCGTGGAGGAACTCTGGGTCGATCCGCCGATGCCGGCCGACGTGCAGTTCCCGCCCGACTCGAAGTTGTTCACGGTACGGAATCTTTTCCTTGCTGCCGACAAGGTGCTGCGGCTGCTCGATCGGCTGCCGGTCCGTTTCCGCAGGCGGGGTCTCGAGCGTGCCCTGCATTGGATTCTCGAACGTCAGGATAGCAATGGGGGTTGGGCCGGCATCCAGCCGGCGATGGTGAACTCCGTTCTCGCGTTGCGGGCCATGGGTTGCGCGGAAGATCACCCGTCGGTCGTCGCGGGGCTGAAGGCGCTCGACGACTTCCTCGCCGAGCGCGAAGGTCATCTGCTCTTTCAGCCGTGCGTCTCTCCGACCTGGGACACGGCGCTCGCCGTGCGCGCGCTGGTGGATGCCGGCGATGCGCCGAACGCGGAGCACGTGACGCGCGCGATGCGATGGCTCGACAAGTGTCAGATCAAGCGCCCCGGCGACTGGGCGGTGCTGCGCCCCGATCTTCCGGCGGCCGGCTGGGCCTTCGAATTCGCGAACGATTGGTACCCCGACGTCGACGACTCGGCGGTCATCCTCATGGACATGGTGCTCGCGGGCGAGACCGAGAGCGAGACGTTCAAGCAGGGCCTCGAGTGGACCCTCGGGATGCAGAGTGCCGACGGTGGCTATGGCGCCTTCGACGCGGAGAACACGCTCGACCTCTGGAACCGAATTCCGTTCGCAGACATGAAGGCGATGATCGACCCCCCGACCGAGGATCTCACCGGTCGCCTCTGTGAGTTGATGGGCATGCTCCATCTCCAGCCGCACGAGCCGCGGTTGAAGGCGGCTCGCGCGTACCTTCGACGGACGCAACGCAGCGACGGTTCCTGGTGGGGCCGGTGGGGCGTAAACTACGTGTACGGCACGTGGTCGGTGATCGCGGGGCTGCGCGCAGTTGGTGCCCGTGAGGACGACGACATGATCGCGCGGGGCAGTGCGTTCTTGCGGGGCTACCAGAACGATGATGGCGGCTTCGGCGAGAGCTGCGCGACGTACGAAGAACCCAGGCAACCGGCCCCCGGTCCGAGCACGCCTTCACAGACGGCGTGGGCCGCGATGGGGCTCATGGCGGGCGATGAGAAGATTACGCCCGAGCTCAACGACGCGATCAGCTACCTCTGTCACGCGCAGTCGCCCGACGGTAGCTGGCCCGAGCCGGAGTTCACGGGCACCGGCTTCCCGGGACACTTCTACCTTCGATACGACGGCTACCGGAACTTCTTCCCGTTGATGGCGCTCGGGCGCTACCAGCGGCTGCTCGACGCGGCCGAGGGATGAGCGAAGAGCTCGAGCGCGCGTACGCGCACTGCGACCAGATCGCGCGCTCGCACTACGAGAACTTCCTGATTGGTTCTCGGCTGCTTCCGAAGGCGGACCGGCGCCACCTTGCGGCGCTGTACGCGTTCGCCCGAGGCGCCGACGACATCGCCGACGAGCCGGATTTCGCGGGAGACCGACGAGCGGCGCTCGACGCATGGGAGCGCGAGCTCGATGAGGCGCTGCTCGCTCGCCCGGCCGGGCCGGTGTTCCGCGCAGTCGCGCATACCGTCCAGGAGCGCCGGCTCAGTGCCGAGCCCCTGCGCGCTCTCCTTCGTGCGTTTCGTTACGATGTCGACTTTCAACCCTTCCGGGATTTCGACGCGCTACGCGCGTACTGCCGGGATTCCGCGAATCCCGTCGGGCAGTTGGTCCTGGGCCTGTTCGGAGTCTGCGACGCGCGCTCGGTTGCTCTGTCCGACGACGTTTGTACCGGGCTGCAGCTCGCAAACTTCTGGCAGGACCTGTCGGTGGATCTCGCCCACGGGCGTTCGTACCTCCCGATCGCGGAAATCGAGGCCTTCGAAGGGGCGGGCGCGGCGCTCGCGGATCGGTCGACCAATCACGGATTCGACGGGCTTCTTTCGTTGCAGTTGGAGCGCGCGCGTTACTTCCTCTCCGCCGGAGAGGAGCTCGCAACCCGGTTGCCGCTGCGTGCTGCAATCGAAGTGCAGATGTTCGCGGGCGGCGGCCTGCGGATCGTAGACCGGATAGAGGAGCTGCGTGGACGGATTCTCACGGAACGTCCCAAGTTACGGCGGGCAGACTTCGCACGGATTTTCACCGGGAGCGTCGTTCGCTCGGTCTTCCCTGGCACGAAGGCGCTCGATCCTCGGACCAGCGCGCGTTCCCGTCGGGCGCGCCCGAAGGGAGTGGTATGACGGCCCCAACTCTGGCGTCGGTTGCGCATGGCTTCTCACTCGCGCCTCGGAGGTCCCTCCAGGACGATCTCGCACGTTGTCGAGCTATCGTAGAGGGAAGCGGCTCGAGCTTTCACTTTGCGTTCTATCTGCTGCCGCAGGCCAAGCGTGATGCGCTGTGTGCGGTGTACGCGTTCTGCCGTGCGGCGGATGACATCGCCGACGCGGCGGGAGTCAGTGCGCCTGCCGACCGCTTAGAAGCGTGGGGGCGCGAGGTGGAGCGGGCGTTCGCCGGTCGGCCGGTGCATTCGATCGGTCGGGCTCTGTCCTGGGCGATCGACTCCTTCGCGCTGCCCCGAAAACCCTTCTTCGATCTGATCGACGGTGTCGCGAGCGATCTCACGACCGACCGATACGAGACGGCCGAACAGCTCGAAGGCTACTGCTACCACGTCGCATCGACGGTCGGTCTTCTGTGCGTCCGCATCTTCGGGGCCGGGCGCGGGGTCGCCGACGACTACGCGGTGTCGTTGGGCAAGGCCTTTCAGATTACGAACATCCTTCGCGACGTGGGAGAGGACGCGGAGCGGGGTCGAATCTACCTTCCGCTCGAGGACCTCGCCTCGGTGGGCTGTCAGCCCGAGACCCTTCTCGAGCGTCGCGCCCTGCCGGAAGTCGGACGGCTCGTTGCTCTCGAGGTGTCGCGCGCGCGTGCGTTATACGCGCAAGCGGGCGCAGCGCTTCCCGAGGACCCGGTGCTTCGCCGCGACTTGGCGCCGGCGGAGGCAATGCATCGGATCTACGCGAGTCTCTTGGACCGAGTGGAAGAGACCGGTGCCCGGGTGGTCGACACGCGGGCGCGGGTGCCGTCCTCTTCGCGGGCCTGGTTGGCGATGCGCGCGTGGGCCGGGGGCGTACGCGCGGCGTGACGGAAGGTCGTCCAAAGCGAGTCGTCGTCGTCGGCGGGGGAATTGCCGGCATGGTGACTGCGCTGGGCCTCGCGGACGCGGGCCATGCGGTCCGGCTACTCGAGCGGCGGCCCTTCCTCGGGGGGCGGGTCTACTCGTTTCACGACGCGGAGCTGGGCCGCGGTCTCGACAATGGGCAGCACGCGATGCTCGGCTGCTACCGCGAGACGCTCGCCTTCCTGGATCGGCTGGGCGTCGCAGGCCTCCTGCATTGGCAGGGGCTGCGCATGGAAATGCGAGAGCACGGTCGGCGCGGGGTCCTCCGGGCCGGTCATGTCCCGGCCCCGTTTCATCTCTCCCGCGCGCTCCTCGGCTATCGGTTGCTCTCGCGCACCGAGCAGTTGGGCGCGATGGTCGCTGCGGTGCGCTTGCTCGATCGCTGGAAGCGCGCGCCGACGCGGCTTGCGGAACAGACGGTGCGCGGGCTCCTCGCGGATCTCGGGCAGTCCGAATCCGTGAGCCGCCGGCTCTGGGATCCGATCGCGATCGCGGCCCTGAACGTTCACCCCACCCGGGCGTGTGCCGCACTTTTTGCCGCCGTGATCGAGAGGGCCTTCTTTGGGCGTGCGCGCGATGCGGCGATCGTCTTGCCGGGGGCGCCGCTCGCGGAGATCTTCGGTGGGCCCGGTGAAGCCGCGCTCCGCCAGGCCGGCGTCGAGGTGTGCTCCCGCGCGGCTCTCGCGCACGTGGATCTCGACGAAACGGGGGAGGTCGCGGGCGTACGGACGCGCGATGGCAACGCGTTCGACTGCGATGCCGTCGTTCTGGCGCTGCCGCCGCGCGCGGTAGCCGGCATTTCGATCGCAGGGAGGCTGCCGGTCGACGTGTTGGGCGGGTGGGTGGATGCTCTCCAGGGCACCGTGCCGATCGTCTCGGCGCACGTTTCCGTCGATCACGCCGTCGACCTGCCCGAGATGGTGGGTCTCATCGGCACGACGACGCAGTGGCTGTTCCACACGGACCTGTTTCAGTCGCGCGGCGCGAATGTCGTGGGCCCGTCCCTCCTAAGTTGCGTGACCAGCGACGCGGGGCATCTCGATGGCTGCGATGACCGGGAGATCGCGCGGACGACGGCGGACGAGATCGGCGCTCTGGTGCCGGAGCTCGGTCCGGTCGACCCGAAGCGCATCCGCATCGTCCGCGAGAAGCATGCGACCATCGCGGCGACGATCGAGGCCACTGCGGCTCGTCCGGGAACGGAGACGACGGTGCCGGGCCTGCTCCTGGCCGGCGATTGGGTGGACACCGGCCTCCCGGCGACGATCGAGAGCGCGGCGCTCAGTGGTCGTATGGCGGTGACGGCGGTTGCTGCAATGCCGTCCGTACGGAGCGGGGCTCCGCGGGGAGCGTGTGCGGCATGACGGTAGCGCTCGCCGCGATCTCGCTGCTGGCGTGGCTCTACCTGTGCTTCTGCCACGGCCGCTTCTGGGTCGGCTCCGAACGCCTGGACGACGGGGATCCCAATCCGCGGCACTGGCCGGATGTCGTGGCCGTCGTGCCGGCGCGCGACGAGGCCGACGTGGTGGAGCGATCGATCGGCTCGCTTCTTCGTCAGGAATACCCGGGGCGCTTCGCCATTATTTTGGTGGACGATGAGAGTCGCGACGACACGGCGACCCGAGCCGAGCGACTCCCGGACCGGCAGGGACGGCTTACCGTCGCCCGCACGCCGCCCCGGCCGTCGGGCTGGGTGGGCAAGATGTGGGCGGTCCACATTGGCGTGCAGGCAGCCCGGCGCTTGTGGCCTGCGGCCGAGTACGTCCTGCTGACCGACGCCGACGTCGAGCACAGTCCGCGCAACCTCGCGCAGCTCATCCGTCGCGCGGAGAGCCGCGGTCTGGATTTGACTTCTCTCATGGTCAAGCTCGATGCAGCGCGGGGCTGGTCACGCTTGCTCATCCCGGCGTTCGTGTACTTCTTCGCCCAGCTCTACCCGTTCCCGCGTGTGAACGATCCGGAGGCGCGCACGGCGGGCGCCGCTGGTGGATGCATGTTGGTGCGGAGCCGGGCTCTCGAACGCATCGGGGGGATGGAGGCGTTGAAGGGCGAGGTCATCGACGACTGCGCGCTCGGCCGGGCGGTGAAGCGCGGTGGTCCTATCTGGCTCGGCCTCACCACTACCGAGACGAGCATCCGTCCGTACACCGGCCTGGACGATATTTGGGCCATGGTCGCACGGAGTGCGTACACCCAACTCGGATACAATCCGTTGCTCGCCGTCGGGACCGTGGTCGGGCTCGCGCTTCTCTTCGTCGTGCCGGTCGTCGCTACGCTGGGATGGATCGTGCACGGCGACGCCCTAGTGGCACTGCTCGGCGCCGGCGCGTGGGCGGTCATGGGAGCGACGTTTGTTCCGACGCTCTCTTTGTACCACCCAGGCCCCATGGCGGCGGTTTGGGCGACGGCGCTCCCGCTCGCGGGCGCGGTCTACGGCGCGATGACGCTGGACTCCGTCCGCCGGCACTACACGGGCAAGGGAGCGGAGTGGAAGGGCCGCGTCGGCGCGGGGGCCGACGCGGCGTCTGAGAAGGAGGCGAAGGTCAGGAGCTCTGGTGCGAGCTGACGCGCTTGGTGCGCGGCACGCGGCCGAACTGGAACTTCGCCATGGTCCAGAGGTCGCGGGCGTTGCTGCCGAGATGCCGGACGACCGACGGCTCGAAGCCGGAGTGCATCTTGCAATTCTGGCACCGGGGATCGCTTCGCTTCTCCCAGTAGTCCCAGTCGACGCCGTTCCAGTACTCGTCCCAGGTGGCGTAGTGTCGCTCGCCGATGAGATAGCAGGGGCCCTTCCAGCCGAGCGGGGTCCGCGTCGGGTTGCCCCAGGGTGTGCACGGGTAGTCGCGGAGGCCCGCGGCGAACTCGAGGAACAGCGGCGTCGACGAGACGGCGTACGACTTCGAGAGCTGCAGAACGCGCTTGAACTTCCGGTGGATCTCGTCGAGGAACAAGAAGTGGTCGCGATCGGCGAGCGCCTCGTAGTGGTAGCCTGGGGAGAGGAGCACGCCCTGGACGCCGAGTCCGGTGAGCAAGTCGAGCATCTCCTCGATCTCGTCCATGCTCGTTTCGCGGAAGACCGTCGTGTTGGTCGAGACGACGAAGCCGCGTCGGATCCCTTCTTCGATCCCGGCGATGGCCTTGTCGAAGACGCCGGTGCGCGCGCAGATGGTGTCGTGTGTTTCTCGCATCCCGTCGAGATGGACGTTCACGAGCAGTCGCGGGTGCGGCTTCGCCTTTTTATAGAAGCGATCGAGAAGGATCCCGTTGGTACACAGGATGACCTGCTTCTTGCGAGCGATGCAGGCATCGATCAGTTCGACGATCTCCGGGTACATCGTGGGCTCGCCGCCGCAGATCGATACGACGGGTGCTCCGCACTCGTCCACCGCGGCGAGGCATTCCTCGAGCGGCATACGGTCTTTGAGGTCGCCGGTGTGGCGCTCGGGAGAGCAGCCGATGCAGGCGAGGTTGCATGCGTACAAGGGCTCGAGCATCAGGACGATGGGGTAACGCTCGTTCCCCTGTATCTTGTTCTTGACCTGCCAGCGGGCCATGTCCGTGGCGATGTGCAGCGGGTACCTCATTCCTGGCCGTCCCTCCCTCTCGAGCGCCCCTGAATCGACGCTGACCATCCGGTCAGTATCGGCCGCGCGTCAGGAATGCAAGCGGGGCAGGAGGTTTCCGAGGACCTTGGTGAGGGTCCGGGTCGCGCGGTGGCCGCCCCATCCGAGTCGCGCGATCCGCTGAGCCAGCCGAGGGGACGTGAGCGCGCGGGCGGCGAGCCGTGCTTGGTCCGCGACGCGGGAGAGGTCGAGTCCACTCAGGTCGGGAAGCTCGTCTTGCGCGGTATCGGAGGCGGCACGCACGACGATCGCGGGCACAGACATCGGTAGCGCGACCTCGAGGATTGCCGCGGATTCCATGTCTACGGCGTCTGCGCGGGTCGACGTCCGCAGTGCGGATTTTTCGGTCGGCGTTCGGACCACGCGCTCGACGCTGACGAGGAGGCCGCGCCGCGAACGCCCTTGGGGCAAGTCGGCCGCGGCGATCGCCCGCAGTTCCGGATCGACAGAAAGGGGTGACGATCCCGAGCGCGCGACGTGATCGGGGACGATGACGTCGCCAAGCGCGACCGCCGGGGAAAGACCTCCAGCGAGCCCGGTTGAGACGAGGCATCGGGGAGAGACTGCGTCGATGGCTGCTCGAGCCGTCGCGGCGGCGGCAGCGAGGCCCATGCCGGTCTCCTGGACGACGATGTCGACGTCGGCGACGCGGCCCGACCAGCGACTGCGGCCCGCGTCGTCCCGCACGCGCCGAGGCGTCGTGAGTAGCTTCGCGAGGGGGCCGCACTCGTAGGGGAGGGCGGCGCAGACGAGGACCGGTCCCGAGCGCACGGCCTCCCCATAACACACGCGTCACTCGTTTCCGCGCGACCTCGAGGCTCGACTCCTGTTTGTGTCTCCCGAACGAGAACGGAGGAGACCGAGGATGAAATGGTTCGTAGCGATGGTGATGTTGGTGAGTGTTTCGTTGGTCAACGTCCATCCGGCCGAGGCCGGTCGCCGTTACCGACGCGGAAACTTCTGGGGCGGATTCGCGGCGGGGGTGCTCACCAGCGGGTTGCTAGCGCCGCGCGCGGCCGACCACAGCGCGGTCCTGTTGCCCGAGGTCGTGCACGATCTGAAGTAGGTTGTCGGCCATGTCTTGCGGCCCGTCGGAGCGGTCGCGGAGGTCCTGGCAGCGGATTCCGGAGCCCCAGTGCATCCGGATGTCGGGCCCCGGATCACTCTGGAGACGAAGCTTCAGTTCCCGCCCGAAGTCGTTCCCGAGTCCCAAGGTGAAGAAGGGCAGGATCATCGTGTCTTCGTGGCACTGTTCGATCAGATGGCCCACGCCGGGCCGGGCCGGGCCGAGAACGTAGGGGTCATCGCCTTTCTGGCGAGTTCCCTCCGGATGGATGCCGAGCACCCCACCGGGGGTTGAGAGAGCGTAGGCCATCTGGCTGAGTCCGATGCGGTTCAGCGCGGCCTTCCGGTCGTCGCGGAACATCGGCGGCCACATCGCGTAGCCGCTCATCACCCAGTTCACGAGTGCGCCGGCGGGTTTGTCGTAGAAGAAGTTCGAACGCACCGGGAAGTACAGCCGCTCGATGAAGTTGCCGTGGGTGAACACGGCGCACGCGGCGACATACATGTCGAAGAACGATCGATGGTTCGACACGAGGATGACGCCGCGCTTGGCGCGTAGGCTCGCGAGGTTCTCGAGCCCATAGTTCTGCCACCGTTGGCTGGTCACCCAAGTCACGAAGTTGCGTGGCACGTGGTAGCCGAACGAAGCAGCGAACGTCTTCAGGCGGGGCCACGTATTGATCGCCTCTCCGACCGGAACGGTTACGTGCTCGAAGCCTCGAAGAACGTCTCGCGGGAGGGGCTCGAAAGGGGGAGCGATGTACGCTTCGGATTCGGGCGGTCGCTCAGCCACGTTCGATCTCATCGTTCCCCCAGGTTTCGCGTCTCTACCGAGGCGCCCCGATTCTAGGTGGTCTTTGGTCGGCTAAGAGTCAAGCGGCGGCGTGTTGTTTTTGGGAAGACGGGCATCAAGGCGTCCCGCGACGGGGAACTCGCCGGGGTGTAGGGCGCCCGCGGAGTTGGCAATCGACACGACCACGGTGGTCGAGTCGTCCGGGACGGAGACGCGCCGGATCTCCCCCGACGCGGCGTTCGAGGCGAGTAGAGCAAGGACGTGAGCATGGCGGTGAGGAGCGAGCGTATGGCCCATGCTGTCGTCACGGCGCGCCCTATGGCTTCGACTTGACCGCCCGGGTCTCTCCAGCGGAGCATCCTTGGATGCCACGTAGGGTTTCGGTGAAGAGAGGAGAATCCTCCCCGCACGAAGTCGGTGAAGCGGCCGTCCCTTTAAGGAAATCCGGAGCGGATCCCCGGAGCGACCGCTGCTCGATGACGACGGCGGCCTCGTCGTTGGTTTGCGGCGCCGCGGTGTGCCAGGAATGGTGGCGGGTTCGAGGCCGAGATGAGGAAGGTGGGATACAGGATCATCGCGGCTCTGCTCGGGGTGGCCTGCGCGCTCGTCTTCGCAGAGGTCGCGGTCCGGTTGCTTCTGCCCCCGCCCGAACGGGCGCGGCTGGTTGCAGACTCGGGTCATGCGGAGCGACTCGCCGCAGAGAACGCCGAGCAGAAGCTCCTCCGCGTGGATCGGTCGGTCGACGATCCGAGTGCGGGCGGTGTCCTCTATTTTCACACGCCCACCGGGATGCGGTTCCGGGCCAACACGCGTGCGGTGATCCAGAACCATGGTCTGGGGGGCGGGACCATCGAGGTACGCACCAATTCTCTGGGCTACCGAAATCGCGAGCTTGGGGTGAAGGATCGCCCGCGCGTGTTGTTCGTCGGGGATTCCATAACGTCGCAGGACTATCTCCAAGAAGAACAGACCATCGTTCGCCTCGTCGAGACCCTCTCCGAGTCGACGGATCGGCCGATCGAGACCGTGAACTCCGGGGTCGGTGCCATTGGCATCGGGAACGAACTCGCGATCCTCATGGAAACGGGCTTCTCGGCCGAGCCCGATACGGTGGTGCTCAACTGGTACCTGAACGATGCGCAGGCGTCGGCGGGTATCGAGATCGTCGAGCTGAGCGGGTGGTGGCAGCACAGCAGGTTGGCCGAGCAGCTTCTGGCGAGCCTTTCCGCGCTCGACGTGCAGGATCTGTCGGTGTTCTCCTACGAGGCTGACGCCGCCTGGAAGAAGCAGGCGGCCGAAGCGTTCCCCCCGGCGCAGGGCGACTGGCGCCGTGAGCCGGGCGCTTTCAATCAGAGGATCCAGGCGCTGTTCTTCGACTGGGGAAGCGCCTGGTCCGAGGGGGCATGGGCCCGGATGGCGCCGGTCATCGCGGAGATGAAGCGTCAGTGCGATCTCCACGGAGTCCGGTTTCGGATCGTCGCCTTCCCGGTGCTCGAGCAGATCAATGCGGAGTTCGTCCACGACTATCCGCAGCAGCGCCTCGCGGAGATCGCCCGGGAACTCGACGTGCCGATGCTTGACCTGTTGCCGCTCCTTCGCGAGAAGAGCCGGCAGGTCAATGCGCCGCAACTCCACTGGGATTGGTGCCACCCGAGCCCGGAGGGCAGTGTGGTCATCGCAGGCGCCATCCTGGACTTCCTTCAGCGCGAAGGCGGGTCGACGTAGATCGGGGACGACCACGCTCGCTCGCTCACGGGAGCGAGGCAATCGTCGCCGGCGGGTGTCCCGAACCCACCGTGGCATTGGGTGGTCGCGATCGCGCGCCCCTGCGTATCGAACTCGGTTCGTAGCCCAGCGCCGTTGATCGCCAGCGTCGGTTGCTGCAGCGCGCGTGCGTAATACACCGCACTGCGCTGAGACTCGGCGTACTCGGGGTCTTGGAACTCCACGCGGCAGCCTGCTGGAGCGTCCGGGCAATCGAAACGTCGCCAGGGGTCTTCGATCAACGGAGCGATCGGCTCGCCGGCTCGGCTCTGTGGTCGGATCCTCACGATCTCGATGGCCGTGATCCGGTGACGTTCGTCGCTGGGGTGGTAGCACTCATCGCGGCACAGCGAATGGAGGCGCTTGGCCGAGAGGCTGACCCGCGCCTCGTCGGGACACCCGGGGCGTTGCCGGAACGAGCCGACGGCCCGGACGTCGAAGCGGGGGTTCTCGGAGAGCACGACCTCGCTCCCCATCGGGGAGGGGAGGTCGGGTTTGTTGACGAGATCGAACCACAGCAGGATTCGCGGCCCGGTGGTCCCGTAGACCTCGCGGCGCATCAGCGCATCCCAGATCGCGCGCCGGTCGCGACTGCCGGCATGCACCGCGACCACGCCGCCGGGATACATGAAGCTGGCCTTCCGCTCGGTATCGAAGAGCTCGAAGAGCCGGCTGGGACGAACGGATTGGGGAGTGGTCGCGCTTTCCTGATCGGGGCCGAGCCAACTCCGGACGCGTTCTTCGGTGGTCGCGTCGGTCAGGCCGCGGGAGTCGGTCATGATCGTGCGGTCGTACTGTTTGTAGCCGGTTCCAGGTCGCGACGCGTGGTTGTCGGTGGAGCTGATGAAGCCGAATCGGAACTGGAGCGGGTCACCGGCGTCGTCGCGTTCGTCGAAGTTGGTGACGGCGGCGCCGTATTGGGCGGTCATCCCCGGCCGGAGCGTCATGGCGGGCTTGAAGCAGTCGCGGCATTGATCGCAGTCGAGCCAGTCGGCGCCGCGGGTGTCTGGGAACACGAGGTCGGGACCGACCCCGCCCTCGAGCGCGAATTGCTTTGCTCGTTCGACGCGGCGGTCGCATTCCTCGGGGGGGAGGTCGCCGCAGCGTTCGCGCATGATCTCTCCGGCCCGCCAACAGCAGGGGAGATAGTCCTTCGTTGGCTCGGGGCAGACCCTTCGTCCGTCGTCGCCGACCACGTACTCGGGAACGTCGCGAAACTCTTCGCTGTTCCCGTGGCCCGAACTGATCTCGACGAGTCGCTGTCGGTCGGGGTCGTGTTGCGCACGTGTGAGCTGTGCGTCGAGGCGAGCTCCCGGAGGCGCGTGGATCCCCCAGGCGAGGCCGTGTGGAATCACCAGACTCTCGAGGTTCCATTCGTCGAGCTTGCGGAAGAGGACCTCCGGCGTGGCGGCGGCCTCTTTGCATTCCGCGGGCAGTTCCTTCGTGTCGACGTCGTGGGCGCACGCGGGTGCCTCGGCGAGACGGCCCAGCAAGGACACGAGGTCGGCGTATCGCGGATAGCCGAAGAGGCGTGCACCGGCGGCCGCACCATGCATGACGAACCCGGGCGGTGGGCGCTCTTCCTCGTAGGTCGCGATGTCGATCGACGAGATCGGTCGGGCGGGAAGCTCGTCGTCGGCCGTCCCGGGGAAGAGGATGTTCTTGTGGCCGAAGTGCGTCTCGGGTGTTCGGCCGCTCTGGGTCCACTCCCAGCCGGTAAACGCAACCATGTCGGGGTTCGCGGGATCTCCGGCGAGATCGTTGCATTGCCGGATGCTCTCCTTCGTCTCTTCCCACAGCTGCGGCGTGAGCCCTTCGGCGTGATCGTTGATGGAGAAGAAGTCGAGTCCCGAACAGTAGCGCGCGAAGTCACACGCGTCCGCCGGTGGGTGCGCTCCTTCTCCGTTGAAGATCGGGAGCGAGTAGATGAAGGCATCAGTCGAGAACGTCGAATGGACGTGGAGGTCTCCGAAGAGGATCTGCTTGTTCTTTCGTGCGGTCGGCGACACCGATGCAGGCCGCGCGACGTTCGCCGCGGCTCGCGCTTGGATTCGGTCGCGCTCCGAGATCGTGTCGGGCGACCGGGCCGCGCCGGTAATTTTGCCGGCGCTGGGCGGTTCGGTTGCGCAACCAGCCACGGCGAGTGCAATCAGGACCAACGACATGCGGCGGAGCATGCGCCGACGTCTATCATACGTGGGCCGGCGGATCAGACCGAACGGGAGACGAACGTACCGCGGGGTTCGTGGAATCGAACGGTGAGTAACTCGACACCGATGAGGTACTGCTCGCCGTCCAATCGCCGGAGGTACCCTCTGAGCTTTAGGCCGGAGAGCCGAAGTCGAAGAGAATTTTCACCGCATCGTGATCGCCTTGGTTGTGGGCGTAAAGGAAGGCCTTCCGATAGTCGTCGAGCGGGAAGCGGTGCGAGATAATGGGCGTGACGTCGACCCGCCCCTGTTCGACCAGGTCGAAATAGTGTCGCATGGCGTGCTGGTTCTTGCCCTCGAACTCCTCGTATCCGAAGGCATTCGAGCCGACGAGGTTGATCTCCTTGAAGTAGTGGGGCGACCACTCGAATCGGGCGGGCGTATCGACTCCCGAGAGAACGACGGTGGAGCGGGACCCAGCGATTCGAACCGCGACTTCGATGCTCTCCGCGGTCCCGACAGTGTTGTAGATCACCCGTACACCGCGACTACCGTAGAGCATCGGTAGCGCGGGAATGCCCACGACGGCCGGGAGCACTTCGCGTGCATCCGTGATGTCGGCGAACCGGGAGATGATGTCCTCGGTCGGACGCCAGGGGATGGTCTCGATCGCACCAAGCTGGCGCGCGAGACGCTCCTGGTGCTCGAACCGGGTGATTGCGTAGATGCGGCAGTCGAAGAGCTTGTTCAGGATCTCGATCGCGCAGAGTCCGAGAGTGCCGCACCCGTAGACGACGACGATGTCGCCGCGATTCGGCGGGTTCCGCAGGACGGAGTGGAGGCTCACGGAGAATGGGTCTGCGAGAACGGCTTCATCGTCGCTCACGCCGTCGGGGACGGGGATGGCCATGCTCTCGTGCGCGGGGAGGCGCGGAGCGAAACCGCCCGAGGCGTCGCGGCAGGTGCCGGTGTGGATCCCCGGCGCGAGGCGTCCCCGTTTGAAGTTCACGCACAGTGAGAACTGCCCCTCTTCGCAGGCCTCGCAGATGGGTGTGATTCCGCGGGGGGCGCACGAGAGCCAGGGGTTGAGGGCCACGCGTTGCCCGACCTCCAGACCTTCGACCGCCGAGCCCTTCTCGGCGACCGTCGCCACGACCTCGTGACCGAGCACCTGCGGAAACGTCGTGAACGTGGCGAGCGGCGAGTCGATCCCTTCGAAGTCGATGAAGACCTGCTTGTAGTCGCTTCCGCAGATCCCGCAAAGCCGCGTCTCGAGCACCACCCAGTCCGCGAAGGGCACGCTTGCGTCCGGAACCTCTTCGAGCGAAATGGGCGAGTGCTCTCCCAGGTACGCTTCCTTGTCCGCCTGGGTCTCCTGGATGAGCTGCGTGATCTCCTCGATCTTCACATCGAACACGAGCGCTTTCATCGGTGGTTCACCCCTCTCGGACAAAAAAAGTTGAGAAAACGTCCTGTCAGCGGCACCGGTCGTGGTCAACAGTTGCCCGGAAGGGAAGCGTGGAGGTGTCGAGCTAGTTCGTGCATCAGCAGTGACGGAGACTAGTTCGAACGCTCCTTCTTCCCGCGGAATGGGCGGTTTTCGCGCCGCGGTGCTCCTCGACACCACGCCCGGAATCTGGTGTCGACGAAGCATGACAGTGCTTCCACTCGGTGAATCTAGGCGCTGTCGGAACCGGCCGTTCGGACGAGCGTCCGTCCGATTCATTGGGTCTTTTCGCGTCTCGGCCGGGTTGGGACATGACGCACGTGTTGCCTAGCTCTTAGGGGAATCATGACAGAAGTACGAGAGCAGTCCTCCGAACGCATTGAGCATGCAGCTACAGCTCTCTTCGCAGAGCATGGCTTCGGCGCGGTCGGAGTGCGCGACATCGCGAGGATGGCCGAGGTGCCGGTCAGCGCGATCAGCTACTACTTCGGTTCGAAAGAAGGGCTCTACCGCGAGTGTACGCGCAAGCTCACGCACGAGTTCGTCGGGGAAGCGCGGGAGAGCCTCGACTCGGGCGCGAACTTGAGCGAGTTGCTCGCGCACCACCTCGAGTTCGGGGGCGGCGACTCGCGCTTGATCAAGATGTGGTTGGACATCCAGCTGTCCGGCGAGCCCGACGCGTGCGCGTACTCGAATCGGGAGATCCTCGGCCCGATCTGGGGGATCCTGTCCGAAGCTCTCGAGACCGATGGCGACGTGACGCTGGATCGGAGGCTCGGCGTGCTCTCGTTCTTCGGGGCCGTGATCCTCGGAGCCATCCTCACGGACGATCAGATGGCGTCTCTCACCGAGTCGCCGCCTGCCGCGGCCCGGGAGAAGTGGCGCGACGAGATCCTCGATCGGTTCAAGGGTGCAGGCTTGGTCGTAGAGGCGCTCCAAGTCGCCAAGTAGGTCGCGTCGGCCATCGGGTCCGACCGGACCCCAGGCGCCGATTCCAGCCTTCCCGCAGGGGGAATCCCTCAACCCCGAGTGCCCAGCACTGGCATCCGGCCTCCCGATCCGCGATGCATCAGTATGCCCGCGGACGGACCGCTTCTTTCCCCCAACGAAACCCGGATTCTCGTCGCGCTCGTCGACGGCAAGGAGCGCACGGTCGAGGAGACCGCGGACGCTGCGGGGCTCGATGCCGCGCAGGTTCGTTCCGCGATCGAGAGCCTCAAGGCCCGCGGGTTCGCCGAGCTGACGCAGGAGGACATCGACCGCCTCGCGATGGCCTCGGAGCTCGGCCGACGCTTCGCCGACGTGGGCACCCCGGAGATCTGCATCCTGCGTCGCATCGAGGAGGGGGCGACCACGGTGCCGGGCTGCCAGGACGTTGCCGAGCACGATCGGCGCGCCATCGGCACGGCGTTCGGGTTTCTCAAAAAGAATGGGTACATCGAAGTCGCGGCGGGCGCGGTGTCTGTCGCGGACGGGAAGGGCGCGGATCTCGACAATGCGCTGTCGACCCTCCGTGAACTGGTAAAAGCCGGCGAAGCCGGGCTCGATTGGGACGCGTTGCCCGAGGCGTTCCGCACCCGGTACCAGCCGCGGAAGCGAGGCGGTTCCGACCCGGTCGTCGATCTGCGTGAGACGGTCACCCGGCGCTACCGACTGACGCCGTCCGGTGTTGATGCGGCAGGCCCCGCCGCGAGCGCTCTCGACGCGCCGGCTGCGCTGACGCGCGACATGCTTCGAACCGGGGAGTGGCGCGACATCCTCTCGACCACTGGATTCCGGCCCTACCAGTTCGGTGATCCGCCGGTTCCCGTCGTCGGCCGTCGCGACGCATACCGCGAGTTCCTGGACGTCGTGAAGCAGAAGCTCCTCTCGCTCGGTTTCGAAGAGATGGGCGGGTCCCTGGTCGAGACCGAGTTCTGGGACATGGATGCGTTGTTCCTTCCGCAGTTCCACCCGGCGCGCGAGATTCACGACGTCTACTTCGTCGACGCGGAGGGGGAGGGCTACGCGTCCGAGGAGGGGAAGGCAGACGCCGACACGATCTCTGCCGTCGCTCGGGAGCACGAGGGGGGCGGGCCTTCTGGCTCGCGCGGTTGGGGATACGAGTTCGACCACGTGCGAACGCGTCGTCTCGTACTGCGCTCACAGGGAACCGTGCTCTCCGCTCGCTGGCTCTCGAGACCGGATCTCAAGATCCCAGGCAAGTACTTCGGGATGGCGCGCTGCTTCCGTTACGACACGGTCGACTCGACGCACGCGCCCGACTTTTTCCAGGTCGAGGGCATTGTGGCTTCGGACCGCACGAGCTTCCGCCACCTGCTGGGCCTGCTCGAATTGTTCGCCGTCGAGATCGCCGGCGCCAAGAAGGTGCGATTCGTGCCGGCGTACTTCCCGTTCACGGAACCGTCGGTCGAGATCCACGTCGAGCATCCGGACCTCGGCTGGATGGAGCTCGGCGGGGCCGGCATCTTCCGCCCGGAGGTGACGAACCCGCACGGGGTGGACGTTCCCGTCATCGCCTGGGGCCTCGGCCTCGACCGGATGGCGATGATCGCTCTGGGGATCAAGGACATCCGCGAGCTCTTCACAAACAACATCCCGAACGGGCTCCAGGCTCTGCGTGACCGAGGTGCGTACTAATGCCGACCATCGATGTGAGCCTGTCGGACCTCTGCTCGCTAGTCGGCACCAAGATGACCGTCGATGAACTCGACCACCGCCTCGAGTGGGTGAAGGGTGAGTTGAAGCGCGGCGAGAGCGACGAGGAGCTTCGGGTCGAGCTGCAGGACACGAACCGTCCGGATCTCTGGTGCATCGAAGGCATCGCCCGCCAGATCCGCTTCTCCCTCGAGCAGACCCGCGACTGGCGCGACGACTACGGCTTCTTCGAGCGGCACGCCGCACTCGCCGGCCGGATCGAGGTCGACGCCTCAGTGGAGAAGGTGCGGCCCTACGTCTCCGGCTTCGTCGCGCGCGGTTGGACCGTGGACGACGCCGGGTTGCGGGCCTTCATTCAAGCGCAGGAGACGCTGTCCCAAAACTACGGTCGCAAGCGCGCGACCCTCGCGATCGGCATCTACGACGGCAAGAGCGTCGAGTTCCCGATTTCGTATCGGGCGGTGCCGATGGATGACGCCGCGAGCGCGTTCGTGCCTCTCCCGCCCGCAGGTGAACTGCCCGACGAGGTCCCCGCCGGCCGCTGGAAGGAAGCTTGGACGCCAGGGGAGATCCTGCGCGATCATCCGACGGGCCGAGAGTACCAGTCCGCGATTTCCGGCGACCTCGCCCCGATACTCACCGACGCGCGCGGCGAGGTTCTCTCGTTCCCGCCGATCATCAACTCGGCCTCCCTCGGTCGAGTAGTCGTGGGGATGGATGAGCTGTTCGTCGAGGTCACGGGTGCGACCCTCGATCAAGTGCTGCTGGCGGCGAACATCCTGGCGGCCAACATGCGCGACCGGGGAGCCGAGATTCTCCCGGTGTCCACGCGTTACTCGTACGATACGCCCCGTGGCCGTGACGTGATCGCGCCACACCCGTTGAATGAAAAGCGGGTTCTGGCGCTGCCGCTCGAACGGTTCCGGACGTTGCTAGGTGAGCCGGAGATCGCGGCCGGAGAGGTCGCGTCGGCTTTGCACGCCTATGGCCTCGACGTTCGGTCCGAGAGCGATCACCTCCGAGTCGAGGCGCCGCCCTATCGTGCGGACTACTTGCACGAAGTCGATGCCGTCGAGGACTACGCGATCAGTCGCGGCTACGACACGTTCAGCGCGAAGATGCCTGAGGAGTTCACGGTCGGTCGACTCCTGCCGCTCACGGATCTGGTTGATCGCGCGCGCGATCGTATGATCGGATACGGCTTCGAGGAAGCCATCAGCAACATTCTGACCGCGCCGCACATGCTGCGCACTGCAATGAACCTCACCGACGAGTTCGACGGCATTCCGGGGCTGCACGGTGGCCGTCTCGTGCAGATCGCGAACGTCATGAACGAGAACTACGCCTGTCTGCGGGATTGGGTCCTTCCGTCCTTGCTGGAGGTCGAGAGTCACAGTGCCGGCGCCGTGTATCCCCACTACGTCTTCGAGGCGGGGGAGGTCGCGGTGGTGGACGACCAAGCGGCGCTCGGGTCACGGACCGAACAGCGGATCGGGGCCCTCCTCGCGCACGAGAAGGCGAGCTTCACCGAAGCGCAGTCGTACCTCTACGTCCTTCTCGGTCATCTCGGCATCGAAGGCGTTCGGCTCGAGGCGACGGAGCATCCGAGTTTCCTGCCAGGCCGGGTGGCGACGGTGAACGTGCCCGGTCAGGATCGCCCGGTCGGGCTGCTGGGTGAGCTTCATCCCGAAGTGCTCGCCGGCGATGAGGGCTTCGGGGTTCGTGTACCGTGCGCCGCGTTCGAGCTCTCGTTGGCCCGGTTCGTCGAGGACTGAGTTCACGCCGGCTCGACCGCGACCCCGGTCGCGATGATGTCCTGCTGGGAGAGGGTGCGTCGCTCGCCGGTGATCTGGAACGTGCCCTCGGATCGGATGTCTTCGGAAGACGCGCCGATCCGGACGCGAATCTCGCCGGGCTCGATCGAGAACTGCATCGCACGGTCGAAGAAGGCGAGTTGGCTCATGTCGAGCGTAAAGCGAACTCGACGCTGGTCCCCGGGGTCGAGCGGGATTCGCGCGAATCCGGCAAGCTGCTGAATCGGCCGCGTCACACTGGCAATCGGGTCGGACACGTAGAGCTGAACGACTTCGTCGCTCGACCGTTTGCCCGTGTTGCGGACGACGACCGAGACCTCGAGCGATGCGTCCGCCGCGACGGTCTGCGCCTCGAGCTCAATCTCTCCGTACTCGAACCGTGTGTAGGAGAGCCCGTGGCCGAACGGGAACAGCGGGCTCGCGACCAGGTCGGAGTA
The DNA here is from genome assembly GCA_029243485.1 of Candidatus Binatia bacterium. Lineage (NCBI taxonomy): Bacteria > Candidatus Binatota > Binatia (SeqCode) > Binatia bacterium. Next base: position 75,384 of record JAQWRY010000032.1, read on the forward strand.
GTCCGCCTTGAACCCGATGACGTCTCCGGCACTCCACTTGCGGTTGTAGTACAGCGGCACCTGGCCGACGTTTCGAGGGAGCGTCACCGGCAGTCGTCCCGAGGGGGAGATTTTCCCGAACAGAACGTCGGCGATGGCATTGCCGCCTTCTTCTCCGGGGAGCCAGCATTCGAGAACGGCGGGCACGCATTCCGCGATGCCAGGAAGGGCGAACGCGCGCCCGTTGACCAGAGCGACCACGGTCGGCGTTCCGGTTGCGCGCACTTCGTCGACGAGGCGCTGCTGGAGGCCGGTGAGTCCCAGGTCGGCTGCGTCGCGGAACTCCCCGCTCGTGCATCCGGGCATCAATCCGGAGCGCCCGCCGACGAAGACGACGGCAACGTCGGCGCTGCGTGCGGCTTCAACGGCTTTCGCGATCCCCGTGTCCTTGTCGGATAGGATCCCGCAGCCGCGTTCGTGAACGACCTCGGTCGCCTGCGAGACAGCCGACCGGATGCCCTCGAGCGGCGTCACGGTGGGAGGGAAGAAGGCGCCCGCGCCGAACGAGACCGCGTCCGGGCGGGGCAGAATGCCGCCGGCGTCGTCGTCCGCCGAGCGGTAGATGATCTCGAGGTGCGCCGGGTAGTGGTAGTCCCCCTGAAGGAGGCGAACGTCGTCTGCGCAGGGCCCGAGCACGGCGATTCTGCCGAGGCTCGGAGAGAGTGGCAGGAGCTCACCCTCATTCTTCAAAAGGACGATCGACTTTTGCGCGAGCTCGCGCGCGAGGCTCCGCGCCTCGGGGGTCTGGTAGACCTCGCTCGCGCGTTCCGCGTCGACGTACGGGTTCTCGAACAGTCCGAGAACGAATTTCAGCTTGAGTAGACGGCCGGCGGCTCGGTCGACGTCTTCCATCGACAGCTCGCCGCGTTCGATCAGTCCCGGGATTTCGGAGTAGCAGTCGAGCATCGGTAGCTCGACGTCGAGTCCCGCGCGGAGGGACATCTGCGCGGCCTCGGACTTGTCGGCGGCCACGCGGTGCGAGCTGATCAGGAGGGCGGTCGTGAAGTAGTCGGCGACGACGCATCCGTCGAACCCGAGCTCATCTCGCAAGAGGTCGTTCAGGATTGCGGAGGAGCCACCGCAGGGCAGTCCGTCCACGTCGTTGTACGCGTTCATCACCGAGAGGATTCCCGCGTCCTGGATCATGGCGAGGAAGGGGCGGGCGAAGACTTCCCGGAGTTCCCGTGCGCCGATCTGTGCGGGCTTGTGATTGTGTCCGCCCTCGGAGAGGCCGTAGCCGAGGAAGTGTTTCGCGGTGGCGGCGATGCCCTCGCGGACGTCGGTACCCTGGATTCCCTTCACATAGGCAACGGCCAGGCGACCAGTCAGGTACGGATCCTCTCCGTATGTCTCTTCGAGGCGGCCCCAGCGGGGGTCGCGCGCGATGTCGACGACCGGCGCGAGTGTTTGGCGTGCTCCGACGGCGAGCATTTGGCGACGGATCACGTCGGCCATTCGCTCTAGGAGTTCGGGATCCCAGGTGCTGGCTAGGCCGATGGCCTGTGGGAACTGGTCGGCGTCGCGAGCGGTGAAGCCGGCGGTGCTCTCCTCGTGCACCAGCGCGGGGATGCCGAGTCGGGTTTTCTCGACGAGGAAGCGTTGGATCGCGTTGGCGTAGTTCGCGCTCTCGACGGGCCGGAGGCCCGTCGAGGCTCCGATGCGGGTGACGTGGCCTGCGCCGTCTGCGAGCCGCCGCCGGGCCCGATCCTCTGAGAACGCGCCGTCGGCTGCCAGCGTCGTAGACCAGGCACATCCGAGCTGAGCGACCTTCTCGGGGAGGCTCATCCGAGCGAGCAGGTCCTCGACGCGGCGGTCGGGGGAGAGAGCAGGGTCACGGTATGCAGGGATGCTGACCATGCCATGCCTCTATCCAAAGATGGCCCGCGTTTCGATCACCGGTTGTCACGCCCGCGGCCCAAACGCCGGATTCGGCCGAGTGTTCGTCCCAGGAGTGCCGATGGATCTGGCATGGCTGTTGTGACGTTCAGTCCCTCGTGAACGAAGAGATGAGTGTCCAGAAACGTCCGACCGAGGCGCGAGTGCACTGGCGCGGCATGAGGATGGGCTTCCTCACGGGCGACCTAGAAGAGAAGTCCTTGGCGGAGGCACTCGAAGCGGCGGCTGCGGTGGGGAAAGCCTAGCGTGCCGCCGCTCGCGCGGTTTCGGGAGAACTAGCCTTCGACGGCCGTGACGGATTGGCCGTTTCGAAGCGCGGTGCTGCTCGTGACGACGGCCTCGCCACCGGTGAGGCCGCTCGCGACGCGCGTGCGTCCGTCCCCCCTGCCGGCGACTTCGATGTCAACTCGGCTCGTCTGGCCGCCGACGACGCGCCATACGAAGGACGTTCCGTTCTCCGTGCGGACTGCGGAGTTGGGGATCCAGACGGTCGGAGCTGCGTTGGGCGATGCGGGCTCGGCTTCCTTCGCCAGGAAGGTCACGCGGGCGCTCATGTCGGGTAAGAGGCGATCGTCGGGCTGCTGGATCTGGACCTCCACGCGCAGCGTGCCTTTCTGTCGGTTGACCTGCGGGTAAAGCTTCACGACGCGGGCGTCGTACTTCGCATCCGGGTACGCGTCGGGAGCGACGACGGCGCGGCCACCGAGGGCGACCCGGTTCAAGTCGGCTTCGTTCACGTCGACCTCTGCGCGCATGTCGCTCAAGTTCGCGAGGCGGACGAGGTCGCCCGAGCCGGCGAACCCGCCGGGGACGGCGATCTCGCCGACCTCCTTCAGCTTGGCCAGGACCACTCCTTGGGTCGGTGCGCGTAGAGTCGTGTACTCGAGGTTTACCTGTGCCTGCTCGACTTGAGCCTCGAGCTGGACGACGGTGGCCTGTGCGACGGCTTCCTTGTTCTTCAGGATGTCGAACTCCTGCATCGACAGGATCTTGCCGGTTCGAAGGGCGTCGCCGCGACGTAGCTCCGATTGAGCGAGTCCGAGGTTCGCGTGTGCCACCGAGAGCGCCGCCTCGGCGCTTCGCAGCGCGGCGCGATAGTCCCGGTCGTCGAGCTGGACCAGGGCGTCATTCTCCGAGACGCTCTGGCCCTCTTCAATGAAGTAGCGCTCGATTCGTCCCGGAACGCGGACACCTACGGACACGTAGCGGTCGCCAGTCACGACGTAGCCGGAGCCGGAGAGGCCCGGCAGACCACTCGCCGCGCCGGGCTGGACGACCTTGGCGTACCCGATCTGAACTTCCTCGGCCTCGTTCGTAGCGTACCATCCGAACCCCGCCACGATGACGACCGCGACGATCGCGACGAGGATCCAGATTCGTCGCGCGCCGCTTTTGGGCTTCCGTGTCCGATCCCCCGAGGCGATCTTCAGGGACGCGAGCTCGGAGCTCAGGGGGGTGTTCGGGGGTGTCGACATCAGGCCTTCCGTAGCGCTTCTATCGGAGCGAGTCGCGCTGCGCGCCACGCGGGGCCGAAACCGGAAGCCATGCCGATTGCGAGGGAGAGAACGAGTGCGCCAATCAGGTTCCCGCCGTCGACCGAGACGTGGATCAGGCTCGTCGTGAAGGTTTCGGCGCTCATGGCGACACCGCCGAGCGCAGAGCTCAGGACTTCGGCTGCGATGATCGCGCCGACGGCGCCGAGGAGGAAGCCGATGAGGGCCAGAAAGACGGCCTCGGCTTGGAAAGCCCAGAGGATCGAGCCGCGGGAGAATCCGAGGGCGCGGAGAGTCCCGATCTCGGCGGTCCGCGTCTGCACGGCTGCGTACATCGTATTCGCCGCACCGAAGGAGGCACCGACCCCGGCCAGGATCGCGACGGCGACGACGATGATGTAGAGCGTTCCGGACGCAGTGGACTGCTCGGCGTAGTAGAGCAGCTCTGCCTGTGCATCCAGGGCGTACCGGGGGTCGTCGTCGATCCGGCGCTCGAGCGCGTCCATGTCGGCCTTCGATGCGGCGCGGATTCGGACGCCGGAGAAGGGCATCGTTCGTTTGGCGTCGTTTGCGAGCTCGCGCACGTCGACCCACACCTCGCTCTCGAACGAGGTCGAGTTGGCATCGAAGATTCCGACGACCTTCCACCGGCCGCGCCCGAACTCGATCTCGCTGCCCAGCTCCGCGCCTTCGTATCGGTTTGCGACACCGCGCCCGATGATGGCTTCGCCTGCGCTGGGCTCGAACATCCGCCCGTCGTTGATCTGGACCTGGTGATGGACGTCGAGAGCCACGCGCTCGACCCCGCGCACGAGAACGTTCTCCCGGCCACCGTCACGGGTGCGGAAGAAGGGCTGCACGACGAGCTCGGGCGAGATCATGGGAGCGTTGTCTTCGCCGCGCCGCGCGATGCCGTCCAGGTAGCGCACGGCCTGGAAGGCCTCGAGGGGCATCTGGCTGGATCCGTCGTTGTCCGAGCCTTTGCGAAGGACGATCAGGTTCAGCTCGTGTCCGGTCTCGGTGAACGTACGCTGCATGCTCGAGATCAGCCCCATGAGAAGGGTGCATGCGAGCACGACGAGTGCGATGACGCTCGCCGTGAGGAGGCTCCGCATGGGGCGCGCCCGCACGTTCCGCCAGCTGTAGGAGAGGGGCAGCGTCATCAGAAGATCTCCCGCAGGGCTTCCACGACCGGTTTTCGTGCGGCACCGAACGAGGGAACGACCCCGGCGAGCATGCCGATGAACAGGGAAAGGAACAGTCCCTGCACAAGGACGGGGCCCGTCAGGACGAAGCCCGACATCGGACCGAGATCGCCATTGTCGGCGAAGCTTCGGAGGAAGGTCGTCAATCCGATTGCGAGGAGGAGTCCGAGGATGCCCGCGAGGCTCGAGACGAGAATGGCTTCGCCGAAGAGCGCACCGAAGATCGATCGCCGCGCGAACCCGATCGCCTTCAAGATGGCGATCTCTCCCGAGCGCTCGCGCACGTTCATCGAGGCGGTGTTCGCGGCAATGAAGATGATGCAGAGGGTGACCAGGCCGGTCACGAGGAGGATGATCCGTATGAAGCCCTTCAGAGATCCGAAGAAGTTCGCGAAGAAGCTCTTCTCGGTCTCGGAAGCGGTTTCCGCCTCGCTATTGCGCGACATCTCGTCGACCGTCTGCATAATCGACCCGACGACGGATGGGTCGCTCGCGCGGACCCAGATCGTTCCGACGCTGCCGAGCCCCTCGCCGAACTGGGCTTCCATCGCCTGATCCAGGTACTTCCGATTGAACCAGAAGTTTGGCGCTTGCGGGTCCTCGACCACGCCCACCAACCGAAACTCGAGATCAGCGGGCCAGATCGTGCTGGTGAGCGCGACTCGGTCGCCGATCTCCCAGTCGTACTTGTCCATGAGCTGGCGGCCGACGATCGCTCCGTCGCGGTACTTCACTAGATCCGCGAAGTGCTCGGGTTCGACTGGATAGTCCGGGTAGACGGCCGCGAGGTGCTCGGCTTCGACCGCGAAGTTCGGAAACGTGACCTTGCCATTCTCTTCGAAGGCGCCGCCGTACCAGACCATCCCGACCGCAGCGTCGACGCCCTTGACCGCGCGCACCTTGCGCGCGAACGACTCGGGCATCGAGTAGACGAGGCCGGCTTTGTGGTGGACCGAGATCCGAACGTCGCTGGCCGCGCTATCGAGGATCCGGTCGAGTGCGGCGGGCATCGTGAGCAGAAGGCACACGAGGACGACGGCGAGGGTGATCGCGCCCGCGGTGAACGTGGTGCGCAGCTTGTTGCGCAGGAGATTCGCGATGACGAGGCGGGTGTAGCTCATCGCGGCCCGCCGATGCTCGCCGTGAGTGCGTCGGAGGCCCGCTTCGCGGCGTCCGGGTCGAGAAGGAGTCCCTTGTCGAGATGGTGTGCTTCGTCCACGAAGCGCAGCGCCCGCGGGTCGTGCGTGACCATGACCACCGTCTTGCCGAAGCCGTTCTTCAGCGTACGGAGGAGGTCGAGGATGGTCTCGGCGTTCTTGGCGTCGAGGTCTCCCGTCGGTTCGTCGGCGACGATCAGGTCCGGGTCCGTGACGATCGCGCGCGCGATCGCGACGCGTTGCTGTTCCCCACCCGAGAGTGTCGCGGGGAAGTGCTCGAGCCGGTCATCGAGACCGACGACGCGAAGGGCCGTCTGTGCGCGTTCCTTTCGTTCTGCCTTTCCGAGATCCGTCAGCAATAGAGGGAGGGCGACGTTCTCCAGCGCGGAGAGCACCGGCATCAGGTTGAAGAACTGGAAGATCAGCCCGACATGATGCGCGCGCCATCGCGCGAGTTCGTCCTCGCTCAAGGCGGGTAGGGCTTGTCCGCCGACGACCACCTCGCCTCTCGAGGGATGGTCGATCCCCGAGATGAGGTTCAAGAGAGTGGACTTCCCGGAGCCGGACGGACCCATGAGGGCGACGAAGCGCCCGGCCGGGATTGAGAGGCTCACGTCGTCGAGCGCGTGGATCTCATCGGCGCCCCGCACGTAGTGGCGCGAAACGTTGCGAACTTCGATCAGCGAGTGGTTCGCCATGGGCTCTACTTCGTTTTCTCGTAGGTGCCGATCAGCTTAGCTTCCCCTACGACATGGCCCTCCATTGCCTTCTCGAGCGCGCGCGCGGGCGCGATTCCGAGATCAGCGAGGGTCGTGGACAGGGCGTACAGTTTGAAGACGTAGCGATGGCGTCCGATGGGTGGGCACGGTCCGGCCCAGCCGGCGCGCTTCCAGTCGTTACCGCCTTGCCGCGTACCGTCGGGGAGCGCTTCGGTCGCGACATCCCGCTGCAGCCCCGTCGCTGCGCCGGAGATATCGTAGAGGACCCAGTGTACCCAGGTCCGCGTCGGCGCGGCGGGATCCGGAACGTCGGGGTCCTCGACGATCAACACGAACGACTTTGTCCCCGCGGGAGTGCCCGACCAAGAGAGCTCGGGGGACACGTCGATCCCCTGACACGTGTACTCCCGGGGAATGGCGCCGTTCGCTTCGAACGCCTTGCTGGCCAGCGAAAAGGAGCGTGCCGGCGAAACGAGGACGAAGAGGAGGAGGCCCGTGAGCAGGATCCTTCGCATCCAGGATCCTACGGCGTCACGGCGCGCCGGTCCAGAGCCGCGCCCTCTCCGCGACCGTTTGACAGGCTGATCAGAGTCGCGTTGTTGGGCACGATGAGCGCGAAACGAACGTGGGTGGTCGGATGGGCGGCGGCGTTGGTTGCCGGACTGATCCTGGCGGGCTCGTCTCCGCGAGCGATGGCCGAGGCCGGATGCACTCTGTACGCGCAGGACACGTTTCCCTACGGAATGGTGTGGTGGCGCGTCGGCGGGGACGGGGGACGGGCCCCCGGTATCAAGGGCTTCCCGGAGGGTCGAACCGCGTACCTCATCACCGGTGTCCGTCCCGACGGGGTTCTCGTCCAGAACCGTGAAGCGCGCTATCCGCGGGTGCTCGGCTGGAAGGTCGTCGGGCGCAGTGAGATCTCGCTCGACGGCAGGAAGACCTGGCAGTCGGGCTGTGCGGCGAAGTGACCCCGCGTCGGATGAACCCGTCGGAGGAGACGGTTAGGGTGATCCGTGATGGCTGAGCCTTCCGTTCCTGGCGTGGTCCGCATCGGGCTGGTCCAGATGCAGTGCGAGGAAGACCCCGAGCGCAACCTCGCCGAGGCGCTCGCGCGGATCGCGGAAGCGAAGGAGCTCGGCGCGAAGATCGTCTGTCTGCCCGAGCTGTTTCGCTCGCGCTACTTCTGTCAGACCGAAGATCACGACAAGTTCGATCTCGCAGAGCCCATTCCGGGGCCGACGAGTGACGCGCTCGCCGCAGCCGCGCGGAAACACGAAGTCGTCCTGATCGGCTCCATCTTCGAGCGTCGCGCAGCGGGCGTCTACCACAACTCCGCGTGCGTCTACGATGCCGATGGCAGCCTCGTTGGGCTGTATCGAAAGATGCACATCCCCGACGATCCGCTCTACCACGAGAAGTTCTACTTCACGCCGGGTGATCTGGGATTTCGAGCCTTCCCGACGCGCTACGGAAAGATCGGCGTTCTGGTCTGTTGGGACCAATGGTTTCCCGAGGCGGCGCGGCTGACTGCGCTGCAAGGGGCCGAGATCCTCTTCTATCCAACCGCCATCGGGTGGCACGACGAAGAGAAGGCCGAGCATGGCGACGGTCAGCACGACGCGTGGCAGACCGTGCAACGCGGGCACGCGGTGGCCAACGGCGTCTACGTGGCGGCGCCGAATCGCGTGGGCCAGGAAGGTACGGTTGAATTCTGGGGCGGGTCGTTCGTCTCGGGACCCTTCGGGGACGTGATGGCGACGGCGGGGCACGAGTCTGCGGAGGTTCTCATCGCGGATTGCGATCTGGCTCGCGTTGAAGAGGTGCGTCGGCACTGGCCGTTCTTGCGCGACCGACGGGTGGACGCCTACCGGGGCATCACCCGCCACTTCCTCGATGACTGACGAGATGGCGGCCGACACGCCACGCGGCCTGGGCTATCGATGGCCGGCGGAGTGGGAGCCCCACGACGCGACCTGGCTCGCCTGGCCGCACAAGGAAGACTCGTGGCCCGGAAAGATGGGTCGCATCCCGCCGGTGTTCGTCGAGATGGTGCGCGCGCTCGTTACCGGGGAGGACGTCCGCATTCTCGTGCGGTCCGACCGTGAGGGCCACGCAGTCCGGGAAAGGCTTCTCACGGCGTCGGTCGATTGCGCACGTGTGGAGTTCCTCGCCGTCCCTACAGATGATGCTTGGATACGGGATCACGGTCCGGTGTTCGTCACGCATCCCGACCAGCCGGCCGCCGTCGTCGATTGGGACTACAACGCCTGGGGAGGGAAGTATCCGCCGTGGGACCTCGACGTCCGCGTTGCGTCCAAAGTCGCCACGCACCTGGGCCTCCGCCGGTTCGACGCGGGCATGATCCTGGAGGGCGGTTCGATCGATGGCGACGGGGAAGGGACGATCCTCACGACAGAGTCCTGTCTGCTCCACCCGAACCGCAATCCGGCCCTCGACCGAGAGGCGATCGAGGACCGACTCCGTGTGCACCTCGGGGCCGAGAAGATCCTCTGGCTCGGAGACGGAATCGTCGGTGACGACACCGACGGCCATGTCGACGACCTCACCCGCTTCGTGGGGCCCGGGACGGTCGTGACGGTCGTGGAAGAGGACGAATCGGACGCGAACTTCGAAGCGTTGTCGAACAACCGCCACCGCCTCGAGTCGATGACGGATGCCCGAGGCCGCCGGCTCACCGTGACGGCCCTCCCGATGCCACGAGCGGTATTCGAAGGGGAGGACCGGCTGCCGGCGAGCTACGCGAACTTCTACATCGGAAACGCGGTCGTTCTCGTCCCGACGTTCGGTGACCCTGCCGACGAGCGCGCGCTCGAGATTTTCACGGCCTGCTTCCCATCGCGTCGGATCGTTGGGATTGATGCGCGCGATCTCGTGTGGGGCCTGGGCGCGTTCCACTGCCTGACGCAGCAACAGCCTGCGTGAGGGCTCGGCAGACGGCCCTAGGCGCGGAGCCTTCGGTGGTTGGTCTTGATCTTCGGCGGACACGGAAGCTTCTGTTGATCTCGGCCGGTCGCGGGAGCCGATAGTGGCTGCCGTGCTCGTATCGGGGACATCAGCCCGCGTCTCGGAGTCGGGCCGGCCCAGTTGCGGAGAGGTCGCATCCCTTGTGTGGCGCAACGGGGGACTCTTCGAGCGGGATCAGCGGAGGGGACGCTTGGGGTACGCGGGTGATGCCGCCCGGCGAGCGGGGTGAACTCGGGAGGAGGGCGGGGTCGTGAGGGCGAGGCCTCCAGGCGAGCGGATTGCGCTCGGATCGAAGGGGGGGCGCCCACGCGAGCCGTCGGCCTTCCCGAGCCGGGTCACCTTCGTGCCCGGTTCGCAGCACCCGCGAATGAAACCTGTCCGTGAAGACCTTCCCCTTGCGTCCCATGAGCTTGTTGAGCGCCTCCGAAGCCCAGGACGATCGGCGCGGGGTTCCGGAAGTGCCGGCAAACCCGGCCTCAGCGATCAGCCAGTCCGCACCTTCTGCACCTCGCTCGGATAGGAAGGCATCGACGGCGGGAGTCCCACGAACGCGCCGGAACTACGGCCGCTCTTGGTTGGCGAAGCGCCCTTTGTAGATCGCCGAGCCCTCGCACCGCTGCAGGATGATCTGGCAGAGCCGGGTTCCGGCGTGGATCGACAGCGGCCGTCCCGCGAGATTGGAGATCTCGAGCACCTGGCGGTTGCTGATGCCCGGGCTCAGGAAGCCGGCCGTGACGTGAATCATCAGTCCGAGTCGTGCGAAGCGGGACCGACCTTCGAGCCAGCCCGCGATGTTCCCGGGCAGGGTGATTCGCTCACGCGTGATGCCGTGGATCGTCTCGCCGGGGGCCAGCGTGTAGGGGCCGCTCATCTTCTCGGAGCGGCTGAAGTCGCGGTAGTCGGCGTCGTCGTTGACGTCGATGACGGGCGGGCCGCCGTCGAGGATTCGGATCTCGTCGTCGAGATGCAGATCGATCGAGGCCGGGCCGACGTGGTCGCGGTTCAGAGGCTCGACCACGACACGTCCCGCGTCGATCTCGGCCAGGATCTCGTCGCGGGTGAGGATCATGCGACGATCAGCCCTTCGCCCGGCTGATGAATCGTGCGTCGCGAGTGTCGACCTGAACTAGTTCCTCGTTCTCGAGGTAGGCCGGAACCTGGATCTCGAGGCCGGTTTCCAGGGTGGCGGGCTTGGTCTGCGCTTGGGCCGTCGCACCTTTGATCGCGGGCGCGGTTTCGGTCACCTGCAGCACCACTGTCATCGGTAGGTCGATCGAAATCACCTGCTCGTTGAAGACGACGGAGCGGAGCCCCTCGAGGCCCTCTTTCAGGTATCCGGTAGTGTCCCCGAGATCCTCGCCGGTGAGCGAGAACTGCTCGTACGATTCGACGTCCATGAAATGGAAGTCCGAGCCGTCGCTGTAAAGGAACTGGACGGATCGCATTTCGAGGTTCGGTACCTCGATCTTGTCGCCGCCGCGGAACGTCTTGTCGGCGACGCCGCCACTTCGCAGGTTGCGCACCTTCACCTTCGAGAGGGAGCTCGCGCCGCGCGCCGACGGGGATTGCACGTGCACGTCCGTGACCGTGTACGGGTCTCCGTCGATCAGGATGCGCAGTCCGCGCTTCAGGTCACTCGTCGAGATCATGGTTGGGCTCCCTCACGTAAGGGTTGGGTTTCTAGCAACAGGCGAAGGGGGAGCAAGGAGTCTTGCTCCGCCTCCGGTCGTGTGGCCTATGGCGTCTGTGGGTGGACGAGACTCGCTCGTGGTCTTTGCTCGGTATCCGAGCCCGGGGAAGGTGAAGACGCGGCTGGCGGCCGGCATCGGAGAGGATCGCGCGGCGCGGCTCTACGACGGGTTCGTTCGCGATCTCGCCGGGCGCTTCGCGGCTGCCGGCCCCGAGCTGTCGTGGGGGGTCGCGCCGCCCGATCCCGGGTTTGCAGAGCATTTCGGGGTCCCGCCTGAGACTTGTTTCGTGCAGGAGGGAGACGACCTCGGTGCGCGGATGCTCTCCGCGCTCGAAGGAGCGCTCTGCGAGGAAGGGTCACGCTGCGTGCTGATCGGATCGGATGTCCCGCACCTGCCTGCCGAGCGCGTCGCGCAGGCGTTCTTTGAATTGGAGTCGGCCGACATGGTGCTCGGCCCTGCTCTCGACGGTGGCTACTACCTGATCGGGATGGGGCAGCCCCATGATGTGTTCTCGGGGATGACGTGGAGTGTGGACTCGGTTCGGGCCGAGACGCAGGCGCGGGCCGCCGCTCGAGGGCTCTCCGTCGCGCTTCTGGATGAGGAGTTCGACGTGGACGAGATCGAGGACCTCGATCGGCTTCGTGCGCGGCTCGCCGCGGGCGGCCCGCCCTGCCCGGCGACGACCCGCATCCTCGCCGAGCTTGCACGCCCGTAGGCGGGCTGCGATCGTTTTACAGGCTCGCGATGCACTGCACACTCGTTTCGCATACGCACTGGGACCGGGAGTGGTACCGGACATTCCAGAACTTTCGCGCGCGCCTGGTCGATGCGATCGATCGCGTACTCGACATGGCGGCGGAGGATCCGGAGTTTCGGTTTCTGCTGGATGGCCAGACGATCGTACTCGAAGACTACCTCGAGATTCGGCCGGACCGTCGTGAGGAACTCGAGCGCGCGTGTCGCGAGCGTCGCATCGCGATCGGGCCCTGGTACGTGCAGCCCGACTCGCTCTTGCCGGCGGGTGAGACGCACGTGCGCAATCTTCTCGAGGGGCGTCGGGTCGGCCGCGCCTTCGGGGGCGTGTCACAGATCGCGTACACGCCGGATTCGTTCGGGCACCCGGCTCAGTTCCCGCAGATCTTCGCCGGGTTCGGTCTCGATCTCTTCACGTACTGGCGCGGCAATGGCTCTGAGATCGACGACTTGCCTGCGGAGTACCGATGGGAGGCGCCCGACGGAACGTCGGTCCTCGCGCATCACCTGGGCGAGGGTTACTTCGGCGCCTGCGGCCTGCCCGAAGATCCGATCGCCGCCGCGGTATTCCTGCGGGGAGTGTCCGACGAACTCGTGAAGCGGACGACCAACGACCGTGTCCTGCTCATGAACGGCATCGACCATGCGATTCCCGGCCCGGGCGTGGGGACGGTTCTCGAGGTTCTGAGACGATCGACGGGTTGGACGGTCAAGCGCGGCGTTCTGGAGGATTTCGCTGAGGGATTATCGCCCGACGCGCCGACGTATCGTGGCGAGCTCGTCGGCGGTCGTATCGCCAATCTTCTCCCGGGCGTCTGGTCGGCTCGCATGCCTCTCAAGCTCCGCAACCGAGAGGCCGAGGCCGTGCTGCTCGGATGGGCCGAGCCCTGGGCCGCGCTCGCCGCACGCTCGGGCCTCCGCGATGATCGTCCAGCGCTCCGCACCGCGTGGCGCTCGCTGTTGTGCAACCAGGCTCACGATTCGATCTGTGGTTGCTCGCAGGACCGTGTGCACGACCAGGGCGAGGCGCGCTACGATGTTGCGATAGAGCTTGGCACGGAGACGGCCACACGGTGCTTGGAGCGGCTCGCCGGCTTGGACACTACACGGAGTCAGCCGTGGGATGCCGACCTCGACGTCGCGGTGTTCAACCCGTCCCCGCACCCGCGAACCGACGTCGTTCGGTTCCCCTTGGAGGCGGCGGCCTGGGTCGAGTTCCGGGGGGACGTCGAGCGCTCCATGCAGGTGCATCCGTTGCTCGGCGCCACGGTCCAGGCGAAGGGCTACACGGCGGACGGCGTTGCGGCGCGTCTCGTTCGCGAGACGGGCTCCCCGCGCTTGCGGCTCCAGCCGGATCAGGCGCCGCTCTATGTCGAGACGATCGTCCGAGACGTCCCGGCCTTCGGTTGGCGTCGGGTGCGACTTGAGCGCACAGAGGCGCATCCCGACGAAGAAGATGACGGCCGCGAGATCTCGAACGAGGACGTGTCGGTTGCGGTCGCACCCGACGGGACGCTCGACGTTCGGCTCGGCGAGCAACTGTTTCGTGGACTGTGCGGGCTCGAAGACGTCGGCGATCGCGGCGACACCTACGACTTCGATCCGGTCCCGGGTCTGTCGGAACCGCGGCTGGAGTCTCTCCTCGTCTCCCGTCGGCGTCATCCCGGTGGGATGCAAACCCTGCGGGTCGAGCGCGTGTTCTCGACGCCCGACTGCCTCGATCCGGACCGTCGCCACCGAAGCGTCGTGAGGACGAAGTCGCGCGTCGTCATCGAGGCGTGCATTGCGGACGGGCTCTCGCGCGTCGACCTCGAAGTTCTGGTCGACAACCAGGCGCGCGACCACCGTCTCCGCCTCCTGTTCCCGACTGGAGACAAGGGCGGCGACGCGTTGGCTGCTACGACGAGTGACATCGCGCGCCGAGCCGCGCAGGTGGCTGACGCGACGGGTTGGATGCATCGCGCGCCGACGACCTTTTGTCAGCAGGGTTTCGTTCGCGGGGGTGGCCTGACGGTGGGCGCCCCCGGACTGCCGGAGGCGGAGTGGAACGAGGACGGGGTGATTGCCCTGACGCTGGTGCGATCCGTCGGCTGGCTCGCACTCATGGACCTCGAGAGCAGGCCGATCCCGGCGGGGCCGGTGGTGGAGACCCCGGGCGCGCAGTGCCTCGCGCCGTTCCAGACACGCATCACGTTGCTCGGCACGCTCGACCCCGCCGCCGTGCGGGAATTCGAACTCGGATTCATGGCCGTGCCCGCAGGAGACGCGCCCCTGGTCGACAGCCAGCGCTCGCTATTCGAGATGGATTCGCGGACCGTGCTCCTCGAGACCTTGAAGCCGGCCGAAGAGGGGGAGGGCGTCGTGGTGCGGCTGCTCAACCCGACCGATCGAGAGGAATCGGTCTGTCTTCGGACCGCGTTTGGTGCGGAGAAGGCGACTCCGGTGCGCTTGGACGAAGAAGTCTGCGGGGAGTCCGTCTCGATCGATGGCGGTACGCTTCGAACGACGGTGCCCGCGCACGCCCTCCGCACGTTCCGCCTCGACTAGCTCGCGGCCTGCTCCTGCAGTTCGATTTCGCGCCGCAGAGTCGCCTGCTTTTCGCGATCGAGAGGGAAGTTCCACATCAGCCCCGCGACGCACGCGAAGATCAGGCACGGAGGCCACACGAACATTCCGACCAACCCGGCGATCGCTTCGGGGGAGTTCTCGGCGCCCGGTGTGTATCCGATCCACTCCAGCAGCGGGTATACGATGCCGATCGAGACGGCGTAGCCGACTTTGTTCGTCATCGTGAGGAGCGAGTAGTACAGCCCGGTGCGCTGCGCTCCGGACTCGACGCGGTCCTGGTCGGCGACGTCGGCCATGATGGAGCGGAACAGGAACGGAGCGGCGCCGAGATTGATTCCGACGAGCAGGCAGAAGCCGATGGCGGGGAGGACCTGTGCCGTCGGGATCAGCAGGATGAGCGGGATCGAGATCGTCGTGAACAGGGACGAGAGCGCCAGTGTGCGGTGCTTGCCGAGGCGGTAGCTCAGTCGAACGATCGGGGCGATGAACGTGACGCCCGAGATGAAGTACACGAGCAGCAGGAAGCTCGCGGACTTGGGGAGCTGAAGGTAGTCGTCCGCGAGAAACAGGAAGAGCGCGGAGATGATGCCGCCGCCGATGCCTGAGAGCGCATCCATGATGAGCACGCGGCGAAGGGCCGCGTTTCCCGCAAGGAGGGCCGATGCCCGCCGCCATCCGAGCGAAGGTGCCTCCGGTGCCTCTCGTTCCGGAACCTTCGAGACGGCCCACGCCACGGTGATCGGCAGGCACACGATGATGAACCACCCCATCGCCGCGACCCGCCCGGCGCGCGTCGACGTCGGGTCTACCTGCTCCAGAATTGCGGGGAGCGCGAGGACAGCGATCACTCCGAGAAGCAGTGCGATCTCGCGCGCGGCTTGCACGCGCGATCGTTCGTCGTAGTCGGGAGTGAGTTCGGCGCCCCACGACATGTGGGAGATCGTGAGGAGGGTCCATCCGACGTAGAGGAAGATCATCCACCCCAGGAGGTAGAGCCAGCTGATCGGTGGGTCAGGAGCGAAGATCTGCCAGACGGCGACCAGGACGATCGGGACGGATGCCACGATCCACGGGCGTCGTCGTCCGAAGCGTGTCCGGACACGGTCGGAGAGTACGCCGAGCAGCGGGTCCGTCAAGACGTCCCAGAACCGGGTGATCATGAAGACGGTGCCGACCAGGCTCAGCCCGATGCCCATGTCGTCTGCGTAGAACGGCGGCAGGTAGACGATCAACGGAAGCCCGAGGGCGGAGATCGGAGCCGCGGGCGAGGCGAAGGCGATCAATGTGGGGAGCGAGAGCGGGGCGGGCTTCATGAGTGGTTTCGACTGCTCCGGCGGGAGTCCCATGACTAGCAGGGAGCCGGTCCGACATGCCATACGACCCACATGGGCGAGCCGGTCTCCTGCGAGGGTGGGTGCCACTGTGGTGCCGTCAGATTTCGCGTCCGCTTCGAGCGGTACGAAGCGCTGCAGTGCAACTGCTCGATGTGTTCGCGAAAGGGGTTCCTTCACCTGATCGTGCCGCCGGAGGATTTCGAATTGCTGGGCGGTGCGGACGATCTCGTGACCTACTCGTTCAATACGCACATCGCGAAGCATCGGTTCTGCCGCATCCATCCCTTCCACGAGCCGCGCTCGCACCCCGATCAAATCGACGTGAACATCCATT
Organism: Candidatus Binatia bacterium; assembly: GCA_029243485.1. Classification (NCBI taxonomy): domain Bacteria; phylum Candidatus Binatota; class Binatia (SeqCode); species Binatia bacterium. Next base: position 91,558 of record JAQWRY010000032.1, read on the forward strand.
GTCTGGATGAGCCGCCGCTCGACCGGTTCGCGGTCGAGAAATTCGACGGGCGTCGCTGGGAAGACAACGTCGAGCAGATCCGCTCGTCGGGAGATTGAAAAATGGGTCTTTACGATCGCTGGATCCTTCCGAGGGTCCTGGACTTCGCCATGCGCCAGCCGCCGATTCCGAAGCAGCGGGAGAAGGTCGTGCCTCTCGCGGAGGGCCACGTCCTGGAGATTGGGATTGGCTCTGGGTTGAATCTCGCGTACTACGACCAGAGCAAGGTGACGAAGCTGTGGGGGTTGGATCCGTCCATGGAACTTCGGAAGAAGGCGGTCGAGCGCTCGGCTGAGTCCGGGATGGAAGTCGAGTTCATCGGTTTGTCGGGCGAGGACATCCCACTTGAGTCCGGTTCCGCCGACACCGTGCTCACCACGTTCACGCTGTGCACGATTCCCGACGCTGGCGCCGCGTTGAAGGAGATGTATCGGGTCCTCCGCCCCGGGGGGCAGCTGTTGTTCGCCGAGCACGGGCGCGCACCCGATCAAGACGTCGTTCGCTGGCAGGACCGGATCAACCCGGTCTGGCAGCACGTGGCCGGTGGCTGTAACTTGAACCGAAAGATCGACGTGTTGGTCGAGGAGGCCGGTTTCACGGTGCGGGATCTGGAGCAGTCGTATCTCCCGGGCCCCCGCCCGTGGACCTACAACTACTGGGGCGCCGGCGTTCGCGCCGCGTAAGGGGGCTAGAGCGAAGATGAGTGACCGCGAGTGGAAGGACGTTCGAGGAAGTGGTGCCGAATGTACCGGGGATCTCCCGGTCGACGAGTTCATGGCCGGACTCGAGGCGCTTCAGGCAGAAGTTGCGACTGCGAAGAACCAGGTCTGGCCGCGCGTCGCCGACGGCACCCTGTCCGAAGAGTTGCTGAAGCGGCTTTGCAAGGAGTACTACTTCCTCGGCAAGTGGTACACCTGCGAGTTCGGGTCGCTCGTTGCGAATGCGCCGGACGTCGACGCACTCGGGCTGGGCTCGAGCGAGCACTTTTTGCACTGGGCGCAGAATCTCGCGGATGAGATGGGCTTCGCCGGTGATCGGAACCACGTCGACATGAAGGTCGACTGGGCCCGGATGCTGAAGATCTCGGAAGACGAACTCGTTTCCTATCGGGCGATGCCCGAGACGATCGGGTCGGTCTTCACGAGCCTCTACTACATGCGTCGGACCTACGAAGAAGGGCTCGCCGCCTTCGGGTGGGCCGGGGAGCGGTTCGCCGCTTCGACGAACTACGCGAAGATGATGTACGAGGGGATGCGGGACCACTACGGAATCGAGGTCGAGAACTTCAAGGTCCACGCGTACGCCGAGGAAGACCATGGCCGTCAGGCAGACTTTCTGCTTCGGCAGGTCGCCGGCTCTGCCGGGCAGCAGCGGCGCATCCGTCACGCGATCGAACACGTGCTGATCTGTCGGAACGCACGGACCGAAGCGCTCAATCGCTGGCTGGACGAACCGGGTGCCATCCGCCGCAAGGTCGCCTGACACACCGGGACGCATCGCAGCAGCTTTCTCGTTGACCACGGGGTGCCCGGGGGGCAGGGTCTCGGGTTGGATGAAGCCGCCAGCGGTTGCCCGCATCGTCTCCGCCACCGCGGTGTTTTTCGCCGTGAATGCGTCTGCGTTCACCTACGTAGTTGCCGAGTCCGGCGGGGACTTCACGTCGATTCAGGCGGCGCTCGATGTCGCAGTGGCCGGGGACACTATCGAGGTCCGAGAGAAGCCGACCCCGTACTCCGAGAAGATCATGTTCCCCACAAGTGGGAGCGTAGGTGCGGGCTACATCTCGCTCGAGGCGGCGGCCGGCGAGAATCCGGTCCTCGACGGCACCGGGGTCGGCGGCGACAACATGGTTCTGATCGAGAACCGGAGCTACGTGCGGCTCGTCGGCTTCGAGATTCGCAATAATCTCAGCGTGAATGACGGCTCCGGGGTCCGCATCCTGGGTGCGGGCTCGCACATCGAGATCCGCGACAACGAGATCCATGAAATTCGCGGCCAGCACGCGATGGGGATCACCGTCTACGGGACCGAGGTTCAGCCGATCTCGGATCTCGTGATCGACGGTAACGAGATCCACGACTGTGATCCCGCCCAGAGTGAGGCGCTCACCCTCAACGGGAACGTCGCCGACTTCGAAGTGACCAACAACGTCGTTCGCGACGTGAACAGCATTGGCATCGACTTCATCGGTGGTGAGACGGACATCCAACCGGACCCGACGAAGGTGGCTCGCGACGGGCTGTGCGCGGGCAACACCGTGATTCGTGCCAACGCGAACTACGGCGGCGGATTCGGCGGTGGTATCTACGTGGATGGTGGCAAGGATATCGTCATCGAGAACAACGTGGTCACGCAGAGCGATCTCGGCGTAGAGATCGGCGCGGAGAACTCGGGGCTCGTGACGAGTGGCATCATCGTTCGCAACAATCTGATCTACGACAACGACAAGGTCGGGCTCGTGTTCGGCGGCTTCAGTAGCTCGGTCGGGACCGTCCAGGGCTGTGAGTTCCGGAACAACACGTTGTACAAGAACGACACCTTCGCCGAGGGCTTCGGGGAGATCTGGATTCAGTACGCTCAGAACAACGTCATCCGGAACAACATCTTCTACGCGACCGACGAGAACCTACTGCTCGCGTCCTACGGCAACGGGAATCAGAACAATACGTTCGATTACAACGTTTGGTTCATCGACGACGGCGCGGCGAGTGCGCGCTTCGTTTGGAACGACGACGAGCATGTTGGCTTCGCTACCTATCAGGTGGCGGAGGGCCAGGATGCAAGCTCGCAGTTCATCGATCCGCAGCTCGTGCAGCCGGCGGCCGCCGATTTTCACATCGATGGTCAATCCGCTGCCGTGAACGCCGGAGACCCAGCGACATCGGTGGACGTCGGTGAAGAGGACCTGGACGGTGCGTCGCGCCTCTCAGGGCCACGCGTCGACGTGGGCGCGGATGAGGTCACCTGTGGGGATGCGGTGGTGAACCCCGGAGAAGAGTGCGACGACGGGAATGCGATCGACGGCGACGGCTGCGATTCGAACTGCACATTCACGGCCTGCGGGAACGGGATCCTCACCGCAGGAGAGGTTTGCGATGACGGGAACACCGCTTCAGGAGACTGTTGTGACGGCAGCTGTCAGCAGGAGGCGAATGGGTCCTCCTGCGACGACGATCGGCCCTGCACCCACCAGGACGCCTGCACGGCCGGGGTCTGCGCCGGCGTGGTCGAGCCCGACCCGACGTGTCGCACCGCTGGGAAGTCCGGACTCACCATCAAGCCTGGCCCGTTCAGCATCAAGGACCGGCTGACGTACACCTGGAAGAAGGGTGCCGCGACGACCCTTGCCGAGTTGGGCGACCCTACTCAGGGGGCCGGACCCGGCCACGACATCTGCCTGTATGACGGCAACGGAGCCGGCTACGACCTCGCTCTGGAGATCGAGATTCCGCCCGCCGGGACCTGCGCCGGGAAGACATGCTGGAAGGCCGCGGGCAGCAGAGGCTTTAAATACAGCGATAAGAGCGGCTCTCGGCACGGCGTCAGGAAGATCGTGCTGAAGGCGGGTGACGCCGGAAAGACGAGTCTGGTTCTGAAGGGGCAGGGGGCCGCGTTGCAGCCGCCGGCATTGCCGCTGGATGACGTTCCGGAAGTTGCCTTGCAGGTGCGCAACGATCTCGGACTCTGTCTGGGGACCACGTTCGCGGCGCCGGCGACGTCCAATACGGCGTCGAGCTTCAAGGATAAGGTTCCCTAGGCGTGGTCTGGTTCGTTGACCCGAGGGCCTGTCCTCGGGCACCTAGAGAAGTGGGGCCGGGTACCGGCAGCACCGAGTCGGGCGATCCAATGCGCTGGTCCCAGCGTCATGAGGATCGAGGAACAGTATGGGGAAGAAGCCGCGGAGTTGGTGCGGCAACGCGGCTCGTGCTGGGCTGCATCCTCGCCTACGGAGTGGCGTGGGTGTTCGAGCACTACGAGCATCCGGGACGCAACGCGACCTACGGCTTGCTCTTCGGCGCAATTGTGGTCGAGCAGTAAGGCCGGGTCCAACGGGCGGGCCGCAGTGCCCGCAACCTGTTCGAGTTGATCACCTCGAAGCTCGACGTGCTGCGCAACCTCGTGGGCAATGCACTCAAATTCACCGATCACGGCAGCGTCGTGATCACGGCGCGCCGGCATGGTGAAGGGGGCGATGTTGCGTGGATGGCTTCCGCGGACCCGCCGGCTGAATGATCCGCTCGGCGACGCGCTCCCGGCTACTCCTTCAACCGGGGCGGAAGCGCGTACCACTCTTTGAGTTGCGCGAGAAGCTGCTGCGCATCGGGTTGCGCGAGCTTTTCCTCGCACTCGGCCTTCGAGTATCCGGTTCGGAGGCCGGTCGTGCGCGCCTGCCCTTCGTCGAAGACCTTGGACAGAATCTCGAGGTGTTGGTCGGAGGCACCGCGGCCCCGCGCGTAGCGGAGGTAGGAAGCGCGGATCCGAACGGGGGGTCGGATGTCACAGGTGATGAAGCGGCCACTGTAGCTGCCGTACTTCAGGGCTGTGTCTTTGAGCTCTTCCACGACGATCACGTCGATCGCGGCAGCGGGGCCGGTGGACAAGGAGAGCGCGACGAAGGCGATTCCGAGCAGAAAGATACGTGACGAGACCATCGTAACGAGGCTAACGACGACGGCCGACCGAGTCTACTGGGGCGGCCGCGCCGTCTTGGTGGTGTAGATTGCCACGAGGCGTGCGATCACGGCGGCGATGTAGAGCTGCCCGATCACGGCTTCGACCGCTGCGAGGTTGCGTGCGATCGGTGCGACCGGCGCGATGTCTCCGTACCCGACCGTCGTGAGGGTGATCAGGCTGAAGTAGCGCAGGATGCTGCTCCCGCGGTGGCTTGCCTCGGCGAGTTCCACGCCGATCGCGTCCGATACCGCGAAGGCTTCCGGGTCGATGTGCGCGATCAGCATGAACAAGCGAGCGAACAGAAAGCCGATGAGGAGGTAGACGGCGGACGCCCCGAACACCGTGTCCGCCTCGACCTCGTTGCGCGAGAATATGTCTGTGAGAATGCCCCACGAGACCAGCGTGAGAAAGATGACCCCGGCGACGTCCGTGAGGATCGGGAGCCCGTTCTCGGATATCGGCGCCGCGGCCTCGAGCGCGACGAAGGTCGAGCCGCAGAGGCCTATCAGCAGGAGCAGCGTTCGGTCCGACCAGATGGCGCGGAGGCTGCCCACGAAAACGAGGAACGTGAGCGAGGTGAGGCCCAACGGGGTCTCTGGCTGTGTGGCTACAAGAGGCTCGAAGACGAAGAGGAGAAGCGTCGCTATCAGCAGGAAGGAGTATCGTCCGGTGAGCATGTCGAGCGGGAGAGTCTTCATCGTTTTACGATTCCTACGACCCCGCCGGAGACCAGGCTGGCAACGTCGGTCAGGATCCGCGGGAGCGCGAAGCCGCCAGGGGAGGCGAGGTAGCGCGGTGTCCACTCCGGGTCGAACTTGTCCTTGTACTGGCGCAGACCCTGGAAGTTGTAGAAGTGCTCGCCGTGGCGATAGAGGAATCCGCCGGCACGGCTCCAGAGCGGGGCGAGCGCGTGTTCGTCCATACCGGAGAACGGCGCGAGTCCGAGGCCGAACCGTTGGTACCCACGGGCGCGTGCCCACTGCATGCCTTCGATGAACAGGAAGTCCATCAGCCCGGCCGGGCCGCCGGGCAGATGGCGCATGAGGTCGAAGGACATCTCCGCGTGCTGACCGCTTTCCCAAAGATTCGCAAATGCAACAATCCCGTTTTCGGTGCGCACGATCGCGATCGGGAACCGCCGCAGGTACGCGCGATCGAACCGCCCAAGCGAAAAGCCCTTCTCGCGGGTGTTCTTCTCGGCGAGCCACGTGTCCGACACCGTCTGCAGTTCGGGGAGGATCTCGTCGACGCCGTTCGGGGGCACGATCTCGAAGTGGGCCCCGTCCTGCGTGGCCTGCCTATGCGCCCGCCTGAGGCGAGCCCGCTCGGGCCCGTCGAGGCTGAAATGCTCGAGGGGCACGTGAGCTTCCTGGCCGAGCTTCAACAGGTTCAATCCGAGATCGACGTACGTGGCGAGGTTCGCGCTGCCGACCTCATAGAAGACCGTTCGGGCGCCGTGTCTCCCGGCGAGTGCGTGGAACTGCCACGCCAGGTCGCGCGTCTCCTCCTGCGGGCCGATGGGGTCGCCGAGTGCGATGAAGCTCGTCCCGGCAACTCCGTACATGACGAAGGCGTTCCGGCTCGCCGTCAGGAGGAACGATTTGTCGCCGGCGAGCGCGAGGTGCGCAGTCGCCACCGGCGAGTCGCGCACGACGCTCTCGATCCGTTCCCAGGTCTCGTCCGAGGGGGCTTCGGGGTCCGGGGGGGCGGGCCTCAAGAGCCGCGCAGCGCCGTACATGACGAAGGCGATCGCTGCACCGGCAAGGGCGCGCAGTCCGCGGGATGCCTGGCTCGAGAGTTCGAATTGCCACCAAAGGTCCGCTTGGTACTCGACGTGACGATAGGAGAACAGGAGCAACCAACCGGCACCGACCAGCACCAGAATCGCGGCGAACGTCCAACTTGGAGTGAGGGGTTCGTCGAGAAGGGAGGAGCGTCGGTAGAAGTGTCGACGGCACGGGATCAGCGCGAGGAGGGCCACGGCGAGGATGGCGGTCGTCTCGAGATCGAACGCACGGAGCAGCGAGAAGGCGGCTCCGGCGGCGAGCAGGCCGGAAGTGAGAGCCCAGGCCGCGTTCAGGCGGAGCTGCAGTCCGCGAGCGAGGAGAACCAGGGCCATCCCGATGAGGCTCGCGAGGAAGTTCGACAGGTTCAGGACCGAGAGCGGTAGCGCGCGCGCGAGCCATTCGAGCTTTTCGGGGGCCGTCGGCGTCGTGCCGCCGACGACGAGCAACAGGCCCGCGATGAACGTGAGCAGGGCGAGTGCCTGCGGGACGATCTCTGGAACCCAGCTGCCGACGATCCGCCCCACTTCGCTCGCATGGGACTTTCTTTGCAGGAGCTCGTGTCCTCCGAGGAGCAGGCTCGCGACCGCGAGCGGCACGACGTAGTACACGCCCCGGAACACGAGGACGGCGCCGAGGAGTTCGGATTTCGGGGCGTACGGTGCGAGCGCGATCAGCAGCGTCGCCTCGAATACGCCGAGCCCCGCGGGCACCGCGCTCGCGACGCCGATCACCTGTGCGAGGAGGAAGGATCCGAAGAAGATCGGAAAGGTGAGTGTCGGGGTATCGGGTAGCAGTACCCAGAGCACGGTGGACGCGAGGAGCCAGTCCGCACTCGAGACGGCAATCTGAGCCGTGCCGATTTTGGGCGCGGGCATCTCGATCTGCCAGCTTCGGAGCCGGATGGGCCGACTGCGCAGCGAGCAGCGCACGAGGTAGGCCCCGACGAGGACCGGCCCGACGAGGCCGAGGAGGCGGGTGAGGTCGGCGTCGAGCGGAACCAGCGCGCGCAGCGCCTGCGGCTCGCCGATGAGGACGACCCCGCCGAGTGTCAGAAACCCGAGCCAGAAAGTGAGTCCCGTGAAGCCGATGACCTTGGCGATCTCGACCGAAGAGAGTCCCCAGCTCGAGTACAATCGATACCGCACGGCGCTGCCGCCGAGGAAGATCGGCCCCAAGTTGTGGTTCACCACGTAGCCGACGAAGGACGCCATCGAGATTCGTCGATACGGTAGCCAGTGGTCGATGTAGACGAGTGCAAGCGCGTCGTATGCGGTGAGCACGATGTAGCTCAACGCCGAGAGCAGAAGCGAGATGGCGATCGCCGTCGTCGGTAGGCTTCTCGCGTACGCGAGGATCTGGTGGGTCGGGATGTCGCGCAGTTCGCGATGGAGCACGAAGCCCACGCCCACGACGAGGACGACGCCCAGCAGAGGAGGCCCGTACCTCCGAAGGATCGTCAACACGAGCCCGGTTCCTATGCGCCGGCGAGAAGCACCGCGATGAGTCCGGTCAGGAAGACGCCGTCGAATGTACCGGCTCCCCCGATCGACACGATCGGTGCTCCCAACGTCCGGATCCCCGGGAGGTTGAGAATGTCGGCGCCGAGTAGCGCGCCGAGCGTGCCTCCGGCGTACGCGGCGGCGGCAGGGGCCGTCGGGGCGAGAACCAAGGCCGCTCCGGCGGCGGCCAGCGGTGGAATGAACATGGGCATCGCAATGCCGACGCCCTTCACCGGAGTCGCAATGAGGTACGTTACTCCGGTCACGACGAGGAGGGAGAGTAGGACCGGGGCGGGATTCGCTTGCTGGGAGATGACCCAGAACGAGAGGAGCATCGGGACGATGGCTCCGCCCACGTTGATGGCGACCACGGTCGGTTTTGCGTCGGGGCCTTCGCCCTCCACGGGTGCCATGGTGAATAGCGGGAGGTTCAACATGCTCCCGATCCACGAGGCGAACAGCAGCCCGAAGAAGTACCGGTGCGGGACGCCGAGCTTGTCGTACGCGAAATCGAGCGCGCCGACCTCGAGAATGCCGAGGAGTCCCGCGGCGGCGAACATGAGACCGAGGCGCCCCGGTGTCAGCTCTATCTTGGCGGGGGCCTGCGCTGCGGGGCCGGCTGGGCCCGCGGGTTTCGCGGACTTCGTCACGTCGCGTCGCTCCCGGCCGGTCGCTCGCTTGCCAGGGTCGCCCGGTCGTCGTCGCTCAGAAGACCGGCGAGGCGGGAACCCTCACCCATGTGATGGAACCCACCTTCCTCGGCCCAATAGTCGTCGCCGGGTTCCGGGGTCTGGCCGGCGGGCTCCGGGCTGCCTGTGATCTCGGCTCCGAGGACCTGCTCGAGCAGGTTCGAGTCGTAGGTTCGGATGGCGCTTGCGCCGGCGATGAACGTGCAGACTTCCACGCAGATGTGGCATCCGACGCATTCGAAGTGGCGCACCTGAACCGGCTGGGAGTCTCGGCCTTCGACGGCTCCGTCGGGCAGGGTCTCGATGCATTGGGCCGGACAGAGCGGAGCGCAGAGGCCGCAAGCCGAGCAGGCGTTTACGTCGACCAACGCGACGACGTCGGGCTTTTGCTGCTTGGGCGTGACGGGCTCGGGAACCCCAGCTTCGGCGAGCCGCTGACGAATCACCTCGATTGCGGACATGAGCGGGTCTTCTCCCATCCCGCCGGGGTCCACGCAAGAACGGGAGCAGGATGGACCCCGATCAGGGTCGCCGCGTCACCCTCTTGAACTTGAGTTCCACGGCGTCCAGGCCGCCAAGCACGTCTTCGCTCACGACACCCTTGCCTTCGACGGTGGTGCCGTTGGGTACGGGGAGGTCCTCGCAGACGAACTGGCGGGGGGCTCGGATCCGCGTGTCGGGCAGGATGCGGACCGACACGACCGCGCCCTGTCGCGCCACCTGCAGGATCCCCTCGTCACAGTCGGCGGCGATCACGAGCCCGCGAATCGGGAGCTCGAAATCAGGGGCCTGACGTCCGCCCACGATGACCACCTGCCCGCGAATCACGCCGGGGGCCCGCAGGTTGAGGGTGCCGCCACCGGTCACACGGTCGCCCAGAGTGAGATCTTCGCACGCGAGCGGGCGGTCTTGCGGGGTCCGGATGACGGCGTCGGCCGGCAGGCGGATGCGCACCAGGTGCTTGCCGTCGTGGATGGCGATCCCACCGGCATCACAGTCGATCACGATGATGTTGCCGCGCAACGCGACCTGACGCTCGAGCTGCGGAGGCGAGTCGTCGGGCCCAATGACGATTCGGAGCGCAGTCACGCCACGCCCACCGAGATCGTCGAGGAGTCCCTCGACTGCGATGTCGTCTCGCTTACGGATGTCGTCGCAGGATGCAGCACTCCCGCCTCGCAGGAATTCCGTATCGTCGATTAACGTGACGTCGAGTCGATCGCCGTCGCGGTCTTCGACCCGAAGTTCTCCAGCGGCGCAGTTCACTTCGCGAACCCTTCCGGCACCAAGGATCTGGCGACCGGCTTCTGCGGTGACGCCGTCGGCGTCGAGTTCGATGTCGGAGAGGACGACGACGCCTCCGGTCGGGATGTCGAGTTCCTGTTCGGTTTCGAAGTCGGTCGTCTGGAAGCGCAGGGTGACCGCTCCGGAGAACTCGCCATCGATACTGAAGTTGCCGTCGGTATCGGTCGTCGTTGCGAGGTCCGGGAACTCGACGAGCGAGACGTCGATCCCGTCGACGCTTGCGAGTCCTTCCAGCTCCGGGGCTTCGCCCGTGGCGCTTGCAGAGCCCAGGTCTGCGGTGTTCTCGACCGCTTCGAAGTCCTCTACCGCGACCACATTGCCTACGACCGAGGCGCTGATGCCCGTTCCCACGGGTCCACCATCGGTTATTCCAATGCCCAAGCCGCCGCCGCAGCCCCACAGGAGAAGCGTTGCGACGAGCAGGACCGACTGCCGCGTAGGTAGAGAGAACCTCATCGTGACCTCGTGATGCGACCGGGCAGAGGCGGATCGCCTTCGAAGACCTTCTTCGAGTCTTCCTCGGTCTCTTCGTAGTAGTACACGCCCAGAACGACGCGGGATTGCTTGCCCCCGGGAGCATCCGGGGTGCGGTCGCGGTCGTTCGACGACAAGAGGACGTTGGATCGACGGATGAAGTCTTCGCCGGTGGCGCGTGAGGATTCGCGCAGAGCTTCGAGCGCGTCGGAGCCGATGTTGTCGTAGACGACCTTGCGTTGCAGCCAGGGCTTCTCTGGGTTCTCGACGTTGTGCACGATGGTCGAGAATAGTTCGCCCGGATCGGATGCGAGGAGCGTGAGCTTCCCTTCGAGATCGCCCGCGGGGACGTTCGCTTCCTGTTTCAGATGTACGACGCCTGCATCGTCGATGGCGGCGACGCCCGTGCGAATGAGTTCGTCGAGAACGGATCGGACGGGCAGATCGACGCCCCGTTCGCGGACGAGCCGAGAGAACGTCGCCGTCCGTTTTCGAGTGTCCTCGTAAGGCAGTGCGCGCGGGTGCCCCCGCGCGTCGGAGAACGGCGGCCCGCCGATCCACCGCCCGATGACGCGCGTAATGGCGGTGTCTTCTACTTCGACCGGAGCATCTGCTGTGCGCGGTCCGTGACGTAGTCGCGCGATCTCTTTCCGATTCAGCCCGGTCATGAGTGCGACGCGGCTGTCGGTCAGGCGCTTGTGGGGCAGCGCGAAGTCATGCTCGGCGGTTTCCACGTAGAGCTCGCGGATTATCTGGTCGAGCGCAGGGTAGGTGACGCCATACGCGACCAGCTGTCGAACGACCGGTCGCAGCATGCGGCGAATCGCCGCCGCAAACTGCTCCTTCAATCCTGTGGGAAGCATGAGATCTCGAGTTGGAGCAGTCTACCGTGTTTCGGCTCCGTTTGCCCGGCCCCGGCCGGCGTCGATGAGACACCGGGGGGATGGCCGCATCGTCCCGCCGGACGGGGGCCGGGTGGGTGGCCGAACGCGGTCCCGGACCCCATGTCGGGGACCGCGTCCTGCCGGAGCCGTCGCTGGGGGAACCGGGGGGGGAATCCCCAGCGACGAGTTTCTCGGACTTGCTTCCTGGTGCTCGGGGCGCTCATGATCGAGTTCGATGCCGGAGAACTTTTCGGCATAAATGGGAAATATTCCCAATTTCAGATCAACGCAACCCCATTTTTGGGGTTTCGTAGGTTCTCGTGCCCCCTGACGCCTCGAACGCGTAGCCGTTATGCTCGACTGGGTGCTCCTCTGGTTCTTCATCGCAGGCCTCCTGATCATGGGGGTCCGCAGGTTTTTCCTGGGGTATCCGGCGACCCCGGTCGGCGTTCAGACGCTCCCGGCGCGGGAGTATCAGACCGCTCGAGCCGCGGCGCTCGTGATCTATCCCGAGGGCGGGGCGATTTCGGCCTCGGCCGATTCGGCGCGGGTGGGTCTTCACGCGGACCGTTTCGTGGGCGCGCAGGCGACCTCGAACCAGATCCTGATGCACCTGCTATTCATCGCGGTCGAGCACGCGACGCTCGTGTTCCCGAGTCACGGGCCCCGCGGTCGGCGGCGCTTCTCGTCGCTCGATCCCGATCAGCAGCTCGCCTACCTCGAAGGTTGGCGGCAGAGCCAGCTCGCCCCGCGTCGGCTCGTCTTCATGAGCCTTCGTGCCATCCTCACGATGGGCTACTTCGCAGACCCTGGCGTTCTGCGGTCTCTGGGGCTGGCGCCGCGCGAAATCGAGCGGCGCGTCGTCGAGGCCGATCTATTGTGGCCGGCAGTGGGCGAGCACCCGGCGTCCATTGGATTCAGGCAAGCCGACGTGAACGGTCGAGGTGATCTGCCACCGCTTGGTCCGGCTGAGCCACTGCATCCGGATTACCGATGAGCGCGGGCGTTCGGGTTTTCGCCGAGTACCATCGCGACTTCGAGGAGGTCTGCGACGTCGTGGTCGTGGGTTCCGGCCCGGGCGGGTCGGTCGTCGCGCGAGAGCTCGCCGCGGCCGGGAAGGACGTGATTCTGCTCGAAGAGGGCCCGCCGTTCACGCCGGAGGACTTCGAGCTCGACGGTGCGCTGTCGATGGCGCGAACGATGCGCGAAGGTGGGCTGCGCACCACGGGAGGCACGATCCTCGCGACGATGCAGGCCAATGCACTCGGCGGCGGGTCGCTCGTCAACTCCGCGATTTGTGTGCGTGCGCCGGAGTTCACGCTCGACGGGTGGTGCAACGAGTTCGAACTGAAGAATACGACCCGCGCGGATCTCGATCCGCACTATCAGGCCGTCGAGGAATTCCTGGGGGTCGCGCCGACGCCGGATGAAGTGCAGGGCGCTCGCAATCTTCTCTTCCGCGACGCATGCAATGAACTCGGCTACTCGAGCGAACCGATCGCCCGCAACGTTCAAGGGTGTCGAGGCAGCGGGGAGTGCTTTACCGGCTGCCGCACGCGGGCCAAGCAGTCGACCGACATCTCTTACGTTCCCGCGGCGATCCGCGATGGCGCGCGCGTGTTCACGTCCCTCCAGGTGGACCGGCTTCTCACGCGGGGCAGCCGCGTGTGGGGCGTGGCCGGTCGGGTCGTGCGGCCGTTCTCCAGTGAGCTGACGCACCAGTTCCGGATCCAAGCGAAGGTGGTCGTTCTCGCGGCCGGCTGTATGGCAACGCCGGTTCTTCTTCAGCGCAGCGACGACTTCGCAAACGGATCCGGCCAGGTCGGTGAGAACCTGCAGTTCCACCCCGGTGTCGCAGCGATGGGCGTTTTTCCCCAGGAGACGAACCCGTACTTCGGTGCGACACAGGGTTACCAATCGCTTCAGTTCGTTCGGGACGGCTACAAGCTCGAGACGTTGTGGGCGCCTCCAGGTGTCTTCGCGGTGCGGTTGCCGGGCCTGGGCTTCGAGCTCAAGAAGAACCTCGCGATGATCCCGTACGCGGCCATCTGGGATGCGATCGCGACGTGCAATCGATCGAAGGGGACCGTCCGTGCTCGACGGAGGGGCCTCGACCCGGCCCTGACGTGGCGACTCGATCCGAAGGACCTCACGATTCTCGCCGAGGCACTATGGCGTCTTGCGGAGTTGTTCTTCGCAGCCGGCGCGACGCGCGTACTACCCGGTGTCCACGGACTCCCCGAAGAACTCCGGTCCCTCGACGAGGCGCGCCGGATTCGAACGCGTGAGTTCCGCGAGACCGACTTCACAATGGCCGGGAATCACGTCTTCAGTACGACGCGCATGCACGGCGATGGTCGGATGGGCGTGGTCGATGAGGATGGCCGGTGTCACGAAACCGACAACCTCTACCTCGCCGACACGGGGATTCTGCCGCGAAGCCCGTCGGTGAATCCGATGCTGACGCTCATGGCGCTCGCTCACCGCACCGGGCAGCGCATCGCTGCGCGCGTCTGAGCGAAGCGTCCTACTCGGTCCGCAGGGCTTCGACTGGGTCGAGTCGCGCGGCGCGGCGCGCGGGGAGCACTCCAGCGAGAAGGCCGATCGTGGTCGAGACGAACATCGCGATCACTACGACGAAGAATGGGGTATGCACGGGCAGCATTGGAATCATCAGATGCAGCAGTTGCCCGCCGCCGATGCCGAGGGCGAGGCCCGCGGCGCCGCCGATTCCCGCGAGGACAGCGGCCTCGCCTAGGAAGAGCGCGAGGACCTGGCGATGCCGCGCACCCAACGCGCGCAGCAGGCCGATCTCCGACGTCCGCTCGCGTACGGCGATGGTCATGATCGTGAAGATTCCAACGGCGCCGACGAGGAGCGAGATGCCACCGAGTGCAGCGACCGCGAACGTCATGGCTCCGAGGATTCGGCCCATGACCTCGATCATCTGCTCCTGCGTCGTGACGGTGTAGTCCTCCTGTCCGTGGCGCCCGGTGAGTCGGCGCTTCACTGCGGCGACCAGCGCATCGACGTCGGTACCGTCGGAGTACGTCAGGTCGATCTCCATCAGTCCTTGCTCGTTGAACATCGCGAGGGAGCGGGAGGCGGGAATGTAGATCGCGTCGTCGAGATCGAACCCGATCGTGTCGCCCTTCGACCCGAGGACGCCGATGATCCGGTACTTTTCGCCCGATATTCGAACGCGCTCGCCGAGTGCGCCGCCGTTGGGGAAGAGGTCGTCGTGCACTTTCCGTCCGAGGACGGCGAGGGCGCGGGGTGCATGCGGGTCGTCGGGTGGGAGGAAGCGTCCGATTACGGGGTTGATCCCGAAGACCTCGGGAAGCTCGGTTCCGACGCCGAGCACCATCGAGCGGCGTCGGCGTCGGCCCGCCTCGACCTCGGCGTTGCCCATGTGGAAGGGGACGGAACCCTGGACGCGGGGGAGGGTCTTCAACACCAACGCGTCCTCGACCGTGAGAGGCTTGGTCGACGCGGAGGCGAACATCGGCGGCCCACCGTTGGTCGTCGTCTTCCCTGGGTTGATTCCGAGGATGTTCGTTCCGAACTGGTTGAACTGCCCGATGATGAAGACGTTGATGCCTACGCCGATCGACGTGAGGAGGACCACGGCGGCGATGCCGACGGCGATCCCTAATGCTGTCAGACCGGATCGCAACGGGTGAGACCGAATTGAGCCGGTGATCATGCGCAGGAAGTCGAGCGGTCTCATCATGGGGCTCTCATGCTCCTAATGATGCGACAAGGCCGCGACCGGGTCGAGGTCGGCGGCACGGCGGGCCGGAATCACGCCGAACGCGAGTCCGACGACAAGCGCGGTCGTGAGCGCCGCGACGATGGCCCAGATCGGCCAAGTGAGTGGCAGGACCGGGTAGAAGTGGAGGATGGCGAGTCGCCCGAGCACCCCGATGACGAGCCCCATGAAGGCGCCGGCCAGCGAGAGCGTGGTGGCCTCGACCAGAAAAAGCCGGAGGATCTCGTCGCGCGGCGCGCCGAGCGCCTTCAAGAGCCCGATCTCCGACGTTCGCTGGCTCACCGACACGAGCATGACGTTCATGATGAGGATGCCGGCCACGAGCAGGCTGATTCCGGCGATACCGCCGACGGTATAGGTCAGCGCGACGAGGATTCGGTCGAACGTCGCGAGAAGCGCGTCCTGCGTGACGATGGTGACGTCCTCCTCCCCCTGGTGTCGGTCCTTCAGAATGCGTCGGATCTCTTCGCTGGCCCGGTCCATCATCTCGTGGCTTCGTGCGTTGGCCATGATGCGGTTCAGCGACGGCCGGTTGAGCAGGGTGAGGGCACCCGCCACCGGCATCACGACGACGTCCTCCACATCTAGGCCGATCGAGCGGCCTTTGTTTGCGAGGATCCCAGTGACGCGGCACCGACGATCGCCCACTTTCAGCCACTCGCCGAGGGCTCGTCGTGGACCGAACAACTCCTTTCGTACCTTCGCGCCGATGACGCAGACGCCGGAGTCTCGTTCGGGATCGCCTTCCGGAAGGAATCGTCCCTGCGACAACGTCCAATGTCGGATACGGCGCAGCGCCGCAGTCGCGCCGAGAAGAGACACCGCACGCTCGCGGCCACCCCACGAGACGTTCGCCTGGCCCATCACCATCGGCGCGACGTCTCCGAGTAGAGGGCTTTTCGCGACGGCGGTCGCGTCGGCGATCGTGAGATCGCGCGGCGTGTCTCCGGCGAACATCGAAGGGCCGACACCACTCGTCTCGGTGCGGCCCGGGGCTACCATGATGAGGTGCGTTCCGAGGCTCGCGAATTCGTCGGAGACGTAGCTTCGCGCGGATTCGCCCAGCGACGTCAGGACCACGACGGAGGCGACTCCGATCGACATGGCGAGCAGCATGAGGCTGCTGCGTGCGGGGTGGCGCACGAGTACCCGCACGGCCATCGCTGGAAAGTCGCTGAACTTCACGCGCTGCCGCCGGTGCTGTCTTCCTGGATCTGCCCGTCGATCATGTGGATCTGCCGCCTCGCCCGACCACCCATCTCTGGGTCGTGCGTGACCACGACCAGGGTGAGTCCCTGTCTCGTGTGGAGATCCTCGATGAGGTGGATGACCTCGTTCCCGGAGCTACGATCGAGGTTCCCGGTGGGTTCGTCGGCGAGGAGGACGGACGGCGCGGAGACCATCGCCCGCGCGATCGCGACGCGCTGCCGTTGGCCGCCGGAGAGCTGGTCGGGCCGGTGGTCGCTGCGGTCGGACAGACCGAGCGATGCCAGGCTCTTCGAAACCCGTTCGTGCCGCTCGGCGGGGTCGATGCCCGAGAGCACGAGGGGAAGCTCCGCGTTCTCCGCGGCGGTGAGATAAGGCACGAGGTGGAAGAACTGGAACACGAAGCCGATCTTGTTCCGGCGGACCTCGGCCTGCGCGGCGTCGTTGAGACCGGTCACGCTGCGGCCGTCGAGCTCGTACGTGCCCGTCGTCGGGTGGTCGAGAAGCCCGAGGATGTGCATCAGCGTGGACTTACCCGAACCGGACGGGCCCATGAGGGAGATGTACTCTCCCTCGTCGATGTCGAGGTCCACCTTTCGCAGGGCGCGCACTACCTGGTCGCCGACCTCGAAGTCGCGCTCGATCTGATGCAGCTTGATCATTCGGCCGCGGTCGCTGCTTCCTCGGGCGTGACCTCGGCTCCGTTCACAAGGCCGTTCCGGTCGACGGTCAGCACGATCTGATCGCCGTCGGAGAGGCCCGAGAGAACTTCGGTGAACTCCCAGTTCTCGAGCCCGGCTTCGATGGTTCGCTCCTCGAGCGTGCCGTCTTTGTAGAGGAGGACGCGGTGGCCTTCCATCAACGCTTCGGTGGGAACGCGAGTCACGCTCTCGCGCGCTTCTAGGATCACCTCGACGTCCGCGCTGTATCCGACCAGCAGCGCTCCCGCTTCGTCGATGTTGTCGAACCCGACCTCGACGTCGACGGTGCGTGCCTGCTTCTCGAGATCGAGCACGTAGGGGGCAACGCGGCGCACGATGGCCGGGTACTCCTCGCCCGGGAACGCGTCGAGCGTGATCAGCGCGGGGAGCCCTTCGCGAACCGCCCCGGCATCGACCTCGTCGATGGGAGCGCGGACGTACAGACAGCTTGTGTCGATCAGGTCGACTGTGGGGAGGGTGGCGACACCGACAGGAGAGGGTGTGACGACCTCTCCGACCTCTCCGTTGATCTCCGCAACGATGCCGTCGAACGGCGCGCGCAGGATCGTTCGTTCCATCGCGGCGCGGGCGGCATCGAGCCGGGCTTCGCTGACGAGCGCCGAAGTCTTGGCCGCGTTGCACCCGGCGGCGCGGGCTTTGGCTTCGCCGACGGCCTTGTCGGTGGTCTCGACCGCGGCGACGCCCTGGGCTTGAAGCCGGACGACCCGCTGCGCCTCGTTCTCGGCGATTTCGGCAATCGTGCAGGCCTCGACCCCGCGGGACTGGGCGGCGAGGATCTCCCGCTCGGCGAGGGCTACCTGGGCTCGGGCGTCGTCGTTCCAGAGTTCGAGTAGGACCTGGTCCTTCTCGACCCGATCCCCCTCGTCGACCGGCAGTCGGGCGATCTGGCCTCCCATGGAGGTGGACATGCGGGCTCGGTGGCAGGCCTCGATCGTGCCGGCCCGGGTATTGGCTACGGTGGCGGTCACCCGACCCGTTTCGACGGACGTCAAAACGACGGGAATGGGGTCGGGGCGGCTCAGAAACCATACCCCGAGCGTGGCGATCAGGGCCACAGCGAGGGTGATCCAGACAACAGGGCGGTTCATCCCGCCTAGTATGCCTTTTGCCTGGCTGCGGTGCGAAGGCAAGCCGGGATTAATCGGTTAGACGGTCGCCTTGGCTCACAGGCCGCGTATGATGGGGGCCAGTGCCCGGGGGACCACCAAAATGTACCGAAAATGGCGAACAGAAGGCAAAAATAGAGCTGACGCTTGCGGACCCGCCGGGCCTGTTGCGCCAAGCGCGAAAAGCAGTGGTTCTGGTCATCGGGGGCACCATCGTCCTGATCGGAATGGCGATGGTCGTCCTACCGGGGCCGGCTTTCATCGTCATTCCCGCTGGAATCGCCCTCCTGGCGACCGAGTTCGCCTGGGCCCGCCGGCTGCTGCGGAAGGTGAAGGCCCGAATCCGGCTCGCAGCGCGGAAGGCGCGGGGTTCCGAGGCCTCCTCGTCCCACTTTTGAAGGATGTGGTGGCGCAGTGGGTCGTCGCTTCGGGCTCGCGGTGTTAGGTTTAAGGACCGCAGCGAGAGTGGCGGAATTGGCAGACGCACTAGACTTAGGATCTAGCGGGCAACCGTGGGGGTTCGAGTCCCCCCTCTCGCACTATTTGCACTATCAACCGCCATCGCTTGTGAGAACCTGGGGGCTCGGCTAGGCCTGGAAGGCCTCTCTACGGCGTGTGTTGGCGGGTTTTTGTGGAGTATTGATGAAGGTCGAAGTCGAGGAGATCAGTTCCACCGAGCGCAAACTCGAGGTGGAAATCCCAGCGGAACGCGTCCATGACGAGTTCGAGCGCGCGTTCCAGGACGTGGCGCGCCACGCGAAGATCAAGGGTTTTCGCCAGGGCCGAGTGCCCCGCGCGGTGCTCGAACGGTACTTTGCAGACGATGTTCGCAGCCAGGTCACGACGAGTCTGGTGCAAGAGGGCTTCAGTTCTGCGCTCGAGGAGTCAAAGCTGCAGATCGTGTCGCAGCCGGAACTCGACATTGGCCAGCTCAACGAGAAGGAGGCACTTCGCTTCTCGGCGAGGGTCGAGATCCGCCCGGACCTCGGTTCGGTCGAGACCGACGGGCTCGTCGGAGAGAAGCCGACCGTTGCTGTCGGCGACGACAATGTCGAAAGCGTGATCACCCAGCTGCGCGACCGCTTTGCCGAGTTGGTCCCGGTCGAAGACCGCACCGACCTCGCGCGTGGAGACTTCGCTGGGGTGAAGCTTGAGGCGACGCTCGAGGGCGAGCCGGTGGATGGACTTCAGCATGAGTCAGCCACCATTGAGATCGCCGGTGGGAAGCTGCCGACCGAGGTCGACGAGCGGCTCGCCTTGGCGAAGGTGGGCGAGACCTTCACGGTCCAGGCGCCTCCGCCGGAGGGCGCACCCGAGGAGTTGAAGGACAAGACCCTCGAGTACACCGTCACTGTGAACTCGATCTCGGAACGGGTCCTTCCTGAAGTCGACGACGATTTCGCGAAGGATCACGGCGACTGCGAGACGCTCGACGAGCTGCGCAACAAGATCCGCACTCAGCTCGAGGAAGACGCAATGCGTCGCTCCGACGCGCACCTAAGAGAGTCCGTTCTGAATGATCTCTTGAAGAAGAACACCGTCGATTTGCCGCCGTCGCTAGTTGCACGGCGGATCGACGTACTGCTGGATGAGTTCAAGTACGAGCTTGCCGGACGCGGTCTGCAGCTGACCAACTCCGAGTATGAAGAGGAGGCGCGCGGGAAGCTCAAAGAGCGCGCCGAACGCGAAGTTGCCTCCGACCTTTTGTTGGAGGGCCTCGCGGAGCAGGATGAAGTTGAGGTGAGTGACGAGGAGTTGGCCGATCAGATAGGCCAGATCCTCGCCTCGGGGGGCAAGAACTCAGACCAGCTGCGAGAGCACTATCAGCACGGCCACGCACGTGACGCGGTGCGTTCGCAAATGAAGAGGGCTCGGACCCTAGAGCGACTGGTGAGTATTGCCGATGTCAAAGACGTAGACATGAGTACGAAGAATTAGCGTTGCTCGTGGTTTTCATTACGTCTAGAATTAACAGCGTGAAACCGGCACTGGGCTGGGGGGAATCGAGGCGATGCAGAACCTGATTCCGATGGTCGTCGAACAAACCGGACGTGGTGAACGCGCGTACGATATTTTCTCGCGTTTGCTGAAGGACCGGATCGTGATTCTGGGTTCCCAGATCAGCGACGACGTCGCCAACGTGATTATAGCGCAGATGCTGTTCTTGGAGTCGGAAGACCCCGAGAAGGACATCCATCTGTATATCAATTCGCCGGGCGGATCGGTCTCGGCGGGGCTCGCGATCTACGACACGATGCAGTATATCCGGCCGCCGGTTTCGACCCTCTGCCTCGGGCAGGCGTCGAGCATGGGCGCCCTGTTGTTGTTGGCTGGGGAGAAGGACAAGCGGTTCGCACTGCCGTACGCCCGGATCATGATTCACCAACCTTTGGGTGGTGCTCAGGGCCAGGCGACCGATATTGATATCCAGGCGCGCGAAATTCTGCGCGCGCGCGAGCAGATCAACAACATCATAGCGAACCACACGGGGCAGAGCTTGAAGCGAATCGAGAAAGATACGGATCGCGACTTCTTCATGACCAGTAAGCAGGCCGTGGAGTACGGGATCGTCGACGAAGTCATCGTCGCGCGTTCGAGCAAGAAGGCCTAGGAGGCTTCATGGCCAAGCACGGTGATGATCGGTCCGGTAACCTCGTCTGCTCTTTCTGCGGAAAGAGCCAGGATGAGGTTCGCAAGCTGATCGCGGGACCGACCGTCTACATCTGCGATGAGTGCATTGACCTCTGCAATGACATCATCGCGGAGGAGTGTGATCAGGAAGAGGGTGTCGCTTCCGGTTCCGCCGTTCCGAAGCCGGCTGAGATCAAGAAGGTTCTCGACCAGTACGTGATCGGCCAGGAGCATGCGAAGCGGATTCTCTCCGTAGCGGTGCACAACCATTACAAGCGGATAGACTCCCAGTTGGTCACGGGGGACGTCGAGCTTCAGAAGTCGAACATTCTTCTGATCGGACCTACGGGCTCCGGTAAGACGCTGCTGGCCCAGACGCTGGCGCGTTTCCTCCAGGTGCCGTTCGCGATTGCCGATGCGACGTCCCTCACGGAAGCGGGCTACGTTGGAGAAGATGTCGAGAACATCATCCTCTCGCTTCTTCAGAACGCCGACTACGACGTCGAGAAGTGCCAGCGCGGAATCGTGTACATTGATGAGATCGACAAGGTCGCCCGCAAGGGAGACAACCCGTCGATCACGCGCGATGTCTCCGGTGAAGGTGTTCAGCAGGCATTGCTGAAAATCATCGAAGGCACTACGGCTTCCGTTCCGCCGAAAGGCGGACGCAAGCACCCGCAGCAGGAGTTCCTCCAGGTCGATACGACCAACATCCTGTTCATCTGCGGGGGCGCATTCGTGGGACTCGAGGACTTGATTCGTCGTCGAGTCGGCTTGAAGCAGGTTGGGTTCGGCGCGGAGCTGCGCGGCAAGGACGATCGCAGCTCGAACGAAATTCTGCACGACACGCAGACCGCAGATCTACTGAAGTTTGGCCTCATTCCCGAGTTCGTCGGCCGTCTGCCGATGATCGCGACTTTGGCCGAGCTCGACGAGGGCGCCCTGGTTCGGATTCTGAATGAGCCGAAGAACGCTCTCACGAAACAGTATTCGAAGCTGTTCGAGATGGAGAACGTCCATCTCAAGTTCACCGACGGCGCTCTGTCGGCAATCGCTCAGGAGGCCCTGAAGCGCAAATCCGGCGCTCGTGGCCTCCGTGCGATCATGGAGAACGTGATGCTCGACATCATGTACGACATTCCGTCGGAGCCGGACATTAAGGAAGTGCTCATCTCCGAAGAAGTCATTACGAATCGGGAGCACCCGATCGTTCTGTACCAGAAGACTGCCGAGACGGCCTGAGGGACTGAATGCTCTTCCGAAACGACAAGGACAAGAAAGAACCCGGCGGCGACGATCCCCAGGGCGGCCTGCGCGTACCGCTGCTGCCGCTGCGGGACATCATCGTTTTCCCCCACATGGTGGTACCTCTCTTCGTTGGCCGGCAGAAGTCGATCCGTGCTCTCGAAGAGGCCATGAGCAAGCAGAAGTTCATTCTGCTCGCCGCTCAGAAGGACGCCAAGACGAACGACCCCGGCGAGTCCGACATCTACGAAGTCGGCACGCTCGGTAGCGTCGTCCAGTTGCTACGATTGCCGGACGGCACCGTGAAAGTCCTGGTCGAAGGCAAGAAGCGCGCGAAGATAGTGCGCTACGTCGCCAACCCAGAGTACTTCCTCGTCGACGTCGAGGAGATCGAAGAGGTCTGTGAAGGCACGACGGAAGTCGAGGCGCTGGTCCGAAGCGTGAACTCGACGTTCGAGCACTACGTCAAGCTGAACAAGAAGATTCCGCCCGAGACCATCATGTCCGTGGCGTCGATCACCGAGCCGGCCCGAATGGCCGACACGATCGTCGCGCATCTCGGCGTGAAGCTCGAGGACAAGGAAGCCCTGCTCGAGACCACCGATCCGGCCGAACGGCTGGAGAAGGTGCTCGGCTACATGCGCTCCGAGATCGAGATCCTCGAAGTGGAGAAGCGCATCCGTACTCGCGTCAAGAAGCAGATGGAGAAGACGCAGAAAGAGTACTACCTCAACGAGCAGATGCGGGCGATCCAGAAGGAGCTCGGCGAGAAGGACGAGTTCAAGAACGAGATTCAGGAACTCGACGAGAAGATCAAAGCCAAGAAGATGTCCGCCGAGGGGCAGGAGAAGTCCATCAAGGAGCTGAAGAAGCTCAAGATGATGTCTCCGATGTCCGCCGAAGCGACCGTCGTCCGCAACTACATCGATTGGATGATCTCGCTCCCCTGGGGCGAGTATACGGATGACAAGCTCGACATCGACGAGGCGGAGAAAATCCTCGACGAAGACCACTACGGTCTCGAGAAGGTCAAGAGCCGCATCATCGAGTACCTGGCCGTCCAGCAGTTGGTCGGACAGCTGAAGGGGCCGATCATCTGCCTCGTCGGACCGCCCGGCGTTGGTAAGACCTCACTCGGTAAGTCGATCGCGCGTTCGACCGGTCGCAAGTTCGTCCGAATTTCCCTTGGCGGCGTGCGCGACGAGGCCGAGATCCGCGGGCACCGCCGTACGTACATCGGCGCGCTCCCGGGTAAGGTCGTTCAGTCGATGAAGAAGGCGGGCGCGGGGAATCCGGTCTTCCTGTTGGACGAAGTCGACAAGATTTCGACTGATTTCCGCGGGGATCCGTCCTCGGCTCTGCTCGAAGTTCTCGATCCCGAGCAGAACACGGCGTTCAACGATCACTACCTCGACGTGGATTACGACCTCTCCAAGGTCATGTTCATCACCACGGCGAACAATCTCGAGGGGATCCCGCGGCCGCTTCAGGACCGTATGGAGATCATCCGGATTGCCGGATACACGGAGCTCGAAAAGCTCAACATCGCAAAGAAGTACCTGGTCCCGAAGGTCCGCGAGAACAACGGCCTGAAGGAAGATCAGATCGAATTCTCCGACAACTCGCTCCTCGGCCTCGTGCGCCACTACACAAAGGAGGCGGGTGTCCGCAGTCTCGAGCGTGAGATCTCGGCGGTCTGCCGAAAGGTCGCGGTCCAGATCATCAAGGGTGGCGAGGAAGTCGGCAAGGTTCTCGTCAACTCGAAGAGTCTCGAAAAGTACCTCGGCCCGGAGAAGTTCCGTTACGGGCTGGCGGGCGAAGAGGCCAAGGTCGGTGTCACAACCGGCCTCGCCTGGACCGACATGGGCGGTGAGCTGCTGAAGACCGAGGTCTCGGTAGTTCCCGGTAAGGGCAAGCTCACCATCACCGGTCGTCTCGGTGAGGTGATGCAGGAGTCCGCTCAGGCTGCGATGAGTTACGTGCGTTCACGCGCGGACGATCTCGGTCTGACCAAGGACTTCTACCAGTCGATCGATGTCCACATTCACGTTCCCGACGGGGCAACCCCCAAGGACGGCCCCTCGGCCGGCGTGACATTGGCTACGTCTCTGGTGTCGGCTCTGACCCGCATCCCGGTCCGCTCGGACCTGGCCATGACCGGTGAGGTGACCCTGCGGGGTAACGTCCTCCCGATCGGTGGGCTCAAAGAGAAGGTGCTGGCCGCCCATCGGGGTGGGATCAAGCACATCCTAATTCCCTCGGAGAACGAGAAGGACATCGGCGAGATCCCCGAGTCGATTCTGAAAGACCTCACTATCGAGACGGTGGAGCATGTCGACGAAGTGCTCCGGAAGGCCCTGGTCCTGGAGGATCCGGACAACTTCCTGAAAAAGCAGCCGCAAATCGCGGCCCCGATCGCCGAGTCGGACACCCCAACCGACGTCGTCACGCACTAGGGTCAGCCGACCGGCCGGACCTTCGGGTCCGGCCGGTCCCGGCACCTGCTGCATCAGATTACCGGCGGTTCTCTTGCAGTCCTCCGAATAGCCCTGTATTTTACGCACCTATTCTAGGTTGAGGGGGTGAGGTGAAATGACGAAGGCGGACTTGATCGAGGCAGTGGCGGGAAAGATGGACCTTCCCAAGGCCACGGCGGAACGAACCGTGAACCTGATCTTCGACGACATTACGTCGGCGTTGAAAGGTGCGGACAAGGTCAACATCTCGGGTTTCGGTACGTTTACGGTCTCCGACCGTAAGGCGCGCCAGGGTCGCAACCCGAAGACGGGTGAGACCATTGAGATTCAGGCGTCCCGATCGGCAAAGTTCAAGCCCGGCAAGGGTTTGAAGGACGCGTTGAACTAGTTCGGGTGTGTACCGCGCGGGTCGCTCTGCGACCCGCGCTTCCACTTGGCCGAGCCCTCGTGGCTCGGTAAAGACTCCGCGCAGGCGGGGTGCGCGCTCCGTCCGCGCAGCGGCTCCGAGGGGCGGTTAGCTCAGTGGGAGAGCGTCGCCCTTACAAGGCGAGGGTCACTGGTTCGATCCCAGTACCGCCCATGTTCGCAAAGTGGAGGCGTCGCTTCGGCGATGGAGTTGCCTGCCGGCTCTCGCCGCACGGCGCCCTGCCATGGCGCCCCAGTATCAGAACTTTCTGTGTTGTCTGCCCATCTGGGCAGAGGGTACAGTCAGCGAACACGGTAGTTGCACGTCTGATCCCTCCCCGACCTGAGCCTTCGCTGCCGTAGAATTGAGAGTCGAGGCCGGTTTCCAGGAGTCGGTGTACCGTCAATCGGGGCCGGTTTTGTTCGGGACCAGCAATGAGGGAACAGCTGCACGACCCACAAAAAAAAATCGTTCTGAGCGTAGCTGCGGCTGCGCTTCTTTGTCTCGCGCCGGTGGCGTATGGTCAATTTCCGGCGGTGTCCACGCGGGTCACCGTCAACCCCACAGGTGGGTCGTCGGGCGGGAACTCGCGAACGCCGTCGGTCTCGGAGGACGGTCGCTTCATTGCGTATGCAAGCGAGGCGACGAATCTGGTGCCCGGCGACACGAACCAGAACCGTGACGTCTTCCTTCGCGACGACGTGACCGGTGTGACGGAGCGCGTGAGCCTGAGTTGGAAGGGCCAGGAGGGGCGCGGGGACAGCGAGTGCCCCTCGATATCGGCAGACGGGCGCTACGTCGCGTTCCGGAGCTGGGCGTGGAACCTCTACGCAGGGGGTGCGAACCTCGGAACGACGCGCTGGGATGTCTACGTGCGCGACCGCCAGCTGGGTACGACGACCCGACTGACTGTCGGTCACGACGGAAGCGAGCCGGACGGTTTCAGCCAGTGCCCCTCGATATCGGCAGACGGCCGGCGGGTGGTCTTCTCTAGTTCGGCTTTGAATCTCGTGCCCGACAACCCGGGCCCCAACTACGACGGCAATCCCGACGTCTATCTGTGGGACGCCATCGATGGGATCTCACTTTTGACGCTGTCGGTGGATGGTGACGAGAGCCGCGCGTACGGTACGTCGCCATCGATTTCGGGCGACGGCAACGTCGTCGCGTTCGAGAGCGGCTCGCGGGCTCTCATCGAGTTCCCGCCGCCGACCGGCAACCTCGCGCAGATCTACGTTCTCGATCTCAGTACTGGGGAGATGACGCACGAGAGCCGGTCGGATGCCGGGCAGCATGCGAACCGTCGCTGTCGGGCGCCCAGGCTATCGTTCGACGGTCGCTATGTTGCCTTCCGGACTTCCGCCGTGACGCTCGTGGCGCCACTTCCGGGGGCCCAGCGCGCCATCAGCCTCTACCTGCGCGACCGCGTGGAGGGGACGACAGTCCTCGCCAGCCCGGCGCGCGACGGCCTGGAGTGCGGTCCGTTGGATGCGCGGTTCCCGTGCCGGATGGACTCGGTCACCAGTCACAGCCTCTCGAGCGACGGACGTTATGCGGCCTTCGCAACGCGCGGCACGAACCTGTTGCCGGGCTCCGACCACAAGGGAGACCAGGTCTACATCTTCGATCAGGTCACGGGGCGTCTGCGCCGCACCGGCATCGATGACTCCGGAACGATGGGGAACGGGTGCAGCGTTGAGCCCGCGTTGTCCGGGAATGGAGAGGTCGTCGCCTATCGGACGAACTCGTCCAACCTCGCGGCGGGTATCGTGAAGAGCCGACGCGACGTCGTTCAATCGAACTGGCAGTGTCTCGAGAACGGAAACTGCCGCGTCCCGTCGTCGTGCCCGCCGACGCCCCAGGTATGTGCGCCGGCATCGCGCGCCCGGCTGGTCCTGCTCAAGAGCCCTCCGGGGGGCCAGCGGGAGGACAAGTTCATGTTCCGTTGGCAGGCCGACCCCCTCGCCGAGAACTTCCCCGACCCGACAGCGGACGCGGCGTATCAGTTCTGCCTGTACGCGGGCGAAACGCCTGTCGTGGAATTCGACTTGGCGCTTCCGACCGATAGCTGGCGGGCGCGCTCGAGGGAGTTCCGAATCCGGAATGGTGGCTCGGGGCTCTCGGTGGTCACGCTGCGTAATGGAGACGCGCGGTCTCGGGTCACTCTGAAAGGGAAGGGCGCTCTTCTCGACGCTCCGTACCTGCCGGTCGTCGCTCCGCAGGGACTCACGGTGCAGTTGATCGACGCAGACAGCGGGCGCTGTTTCGGCGCCGACTTCCCGGCGTCGTCGATCACGCGGAACCATCCGGGTGATCCGTCGAGTCAGCTTGGTCGCGTCGGACGACTCGCCGCGAAATTCCCGTAGCGGGAATCAGCGGTTGGGCTTCGCTGCGTCGCCGGGCTTGAAACCGAGCGTCGCCGGCGCCGTCGTCGTGTTGTTGGCGATATCGACCGGACCGAGGACGTAGCGCGATTCGTCGTCCGAGAAGGCGACGAACGCGTCGGCGCCGGGCGTGAGGCTCATGTTGCCGGTGATCCCGACGAGGCCGATGAGGGGCGTTTCGCCTCCTGCGTATATCGGATTTCGCGGCGATCCCCGGCCCAGATCGACGCTGGCCGGGCCGGCTTGGCGGCGGATGAACTCGTTGGCGACGATGTTGATCCCTTCGCACCGGACGGGGGCACAGGGGTCGTCCTCCCCTCCGTCACAGACGGCGGCGCCCCCGTCGCTCTCGCGGCAAGGCCGGTTCGTGGCCTTGCAACGCATTCCGATCGGCGTCGCGGCGATCAGATAGACGTCGTCGCGGTCTGTGTGGAGATTGTTCGAGGAGATCAGCGAGTGCTCCGTGCAGGCGTAGTTGCCGAAGTTGGTCCGACGCGGATCGCCGATCCAGATCGCGGCGCCCAGCCTCTCGTCGGTCGCGTCGGCTTCGCGTGGCGACGGGATCCAGTTGATCGTGTTGCCTATGACGTGCCAGCCGGTGAGCGCGACGACCCCATTGTGGGTGGACACCAGCTCGTTGCCCACCACGCGCTTGTTGATCGAGCCCGGGCCCGCGTTCGTCGCGTCGTCCGCTCCGCCTCCGCGCGGGACGATTCCCCACTCGAGGCCCCCGATCGTGTTCGAGCTGATGGTGCCCGTTCTGCCTATGGTCGCGATTCCCGTGCCGCTGCCCGGGGGTGTGCCGGTGACCGGGCGAATCACGTTGGCGGTGACCAGGCCCGCCGCCACCACCCCGATCCCGGCGTTCCCACCAAGAAGAACCGTGTTGCCGCGGACGGGCGCGATACCGGTGCGGATTCCGATACCGCCTTGGGCGCTCATCCGAACGAAGTTGTCGTCGACCGAGCTCGTCGAAGTGTTGACGTCGATCACGGTGATGCCGATCGCGTCCATTGCCGCCCGGCTGGAGAACACGATTGTGTTGCGCGAAACGAACGTAGCGGCGTTCAGGGGCCTGGCGTCGATTCCGATGGCGCACTCTCGCACCGTGTTGTCGCTGGTGGTGCCACTGCTGACGCGGATGCCAGTGATCGCGGCTTCGGCGTCTTTGGGGCAGACGATGCGGTTGTCGTGCGTTCGGGCGGCGGGACCCTCGGTCGCCCCGAGGATTCGGATCACGCTGAACTCGGCGTCGGGGAGGTTTCGGATCTCGTTGTTGAGGATGTTCGCTCCCCGCTGGTGCCAACAGGAGTTCAGGTGTTCGCAGAAGCCGCTGTCGCCCGGGCAGTCCGCCGCGCCGGTACATCGCTGTCCGTCGGTGCCTCCGGCCCGGCAACGCCCGGTGGCCCCGCCGGCGACCAGGCATCGGCCCTCCGGGCACTCCGCCGGCTCCACGCAGGGCGCGCCCGTCTGGGCGCGCCCGTCTGGGCGCCCCCGTCGCAGGAGCCCTTCGCGACCGAGCAGAGGTCGTCCGTCGCGATTGCCGGGACGGCTGTCCGGCCCGCCAGGTCGAATGGGCAGTCTTCGATCGTCACTCCCTGCGCGCCGGCGATCAGGATTCCGGCCTCGTCGAAGGCGCCCTGGAGGACGATTTCGCCGTCGGGCGCGCACCGAACGGTGGCCCGGTCGCTCCGGATCACGAGATCGCTCCCGAGACGGCACCGGCGGCCGGCTGGGACCACAATCTCCCCGGTCTTCTCCAGCATGGCCTCGAAGGCGGGGTGGTCGTCGGCCTTCCCGTCGCACCGAGCCCCGAAATCGAGGATGGTCGGGGCGACGGCCTCGGCCGTCGGGGGCGCGGCGCACGCCCATACGACCGCCGCCAGAATCAGGTTTCGGGCGGCCCGAATCGGGCCTCGAGGGTGCACCCAGGGTCGCGTCGGCATGAGGCTCGACCCTGTCACAAAGGCGCTGGGCTCACCAGGCGGCAGGCATCGGGTTGGCGACCCGTCGCCGCCGGAGTGGGCGAGGGCTGGAAAGCCATGGTATACGAGGCCTTTCGGGAACTTCGCGCCCCGCCTTGCCGCTTTGGAATGCGATTGCTAGATCCTCGAAACCCTGCGGGGTCGTAGCTCAGTTGGTTAGAGTGCCGGCCTGTCACGCCGGAGGTCGCGAGTTCAAGTCTCGTCGGCCCCGTATTATTTTCCCGCGGCAACAAGATCCGAACAGAGTAGGCAAAATGGCGACTAAGGTGACCACCTTCCCCTCCCACGAGGAGGGGCTGAAACAGCGACGCTGGGTCGTCCTCGATGGCGAGGGACGCACTCTTGGCCGTATGGCGACACAGGTGGCGGATCTCCTTCGGGGGAAGACGAAGCCCATCTATTCGCCGCACGTCGATTGCGGAGACTTCGTGATCATCGTGAACGCCAGCAAGATTCGGCTGACGGGAAACAAGGCCACCGACAAGCTCTACTACCGGCACTCCGAGCGCCCGGGCGGTCTTCGCTCGACGCCGGCCGGTGAGCTTCTGGATGCGCGTCCGGATCGGATCGTCCGAGAGGCAGTCAAGGGTATGCTTCCGCGCAATAGACTGTCGCGGCGGCTCATCACCAAGCTCAAGGTCTACCCGGGCGCCGAGCACCCTCATGGTGCTCAGATGGCCGAACCGATCGCGGCCGTGGAATAGAGTGGATCTTGATGGCAGAGCAAACACAGAAGTTTAGCGCGACCGGCAAGCGGAAATCTGCGATCGCGCAGGTCCGCGTCTCGCACGGTGCGGGGCAAATCGTGGTCAACCGCCGCGCGCTGGAGGACTACTTCGGTCGTCCCACGTCGCGGATGATCGTGAACCAGCCGTTTGAGGTCACCGAGACCTTGGGCCGGTGGGACGTGTCGGTCAACGTGAAGGGCGGAGGAGTTTCCGCTCAAGCGCAGGCCGTGCGACACGGTATCTCGCGGGCGATGCTTCTCGTCGACCCGAACTACCGCCCGACGCTCAAAAAGGCCGGCTTCATCACCCGTGACTCCCGCGAGGTCGAGTCAAAGAAGTACGGTCACCACAAAGCCCGCAAGCGTCCGCAGTACAGCAAGCGCTAGAGGCTTTTGGTTGGGGAGCCTCTCCAGGCTCCAACCCTGACACCCGCGCGAGTCGCGAGTCGTCGTACCGTATGTACTGCTGCGCCTATTCGCTGCCGAGGAAGAACACGGCGCCGATCAAGGCGAAGAGAGCGTTTGCCGTCCACGCGGCGACCACCGGTGGGAGCAGCTCTCCTTTGCCGAGGCTGGTCGTGAGCGCGAGGACGACCCAGTAGCTGAAGCCCACCACCAGGGCGATGCCCACGTTCGCGGCCGAACTGGATTGGCGGCTGTGTCGTGATGCCAGGGGAATCGCGATGAGGGACATCACGAGGCTCGCGAACGGCAGCGCGATTTTCAGCCACAACTCGACCTGCGAGTCCTGTGTGTTGATGCCCTTGGCCGCAAGCTGACGGGTCTGCTCGGCGAGGGCCGCGTAGCTCATGTGCTCGGCGTCCCGGTAGACGCCGGTGAAGTCCTTGGGCGTTTCCTTCAGCCCGAGCCCGTTGGGCTCTAGTGTCTTCGTTTCGACCTCTCCACTCGGGGCGACAATCACTTCGTAGGCGCCCTCGCTGTCCCAACCACTTCCGTTCCAGCGGGCGAGTGTCGCAGAGACGATGCGCCGTAGTTGGAAGTCGTCGTTGAACTCGTACCGGGTCAGACCGTGAATCTCGCTCTTCTTGGGGTCGAATCGGTCGATGTTCGTGAAGCCGCGCCTGTCCTGGTACCAGAGCTCGCGCTGCCGAAAGTGCGCTCGGTACGTCTTGTTCTTGATCTCTACGGTTTCGATGTAGTCCGAGCGGGCTGCACTTGGAGGGACGACGTACTCGTTGAAGGCGAGCATGGCGACCGAGAGGACACCGCACGCGAGCACGATCGGTGTTGCGATCTGCCAGAGGCTGATCCCGCACGCTCGCATCGCCATGAGTTCCGCCCGCCGGGCGAGCCCGCCGAGACCGAGGAGGGTAGCGGCCAGGACTGCCGCGGGCATGATCTGAGCGACGATCAGAGGGATCTTTAGGAGAAAATAGATGACGACCTGGGCGGTCGTGGGATCGTGCTGGAGGAAGCGTGGGATCCGCTCGAAGAAATCGATGCAGAGGTAGAGCAGGATGAACGCGGAGAGCGTCATGAAGAGTGCGCGTCCGAACTCGGTGAGCAGATAGCGCGCGACGGTCGGCAGCCAGAGGCTTCTGCTCATGACTCGGACCGCGCGGTCTGGAACTGGTTTCGAATCGAGTCGATCAAGCCGCTGGCTTTCCCCTCGAAGGGCGGCCGGGCCTCGCGCGATGCCCGGAAGAACAGGATCATGCCCGACACTCCCAGGATCGAGTTGGGAAGCCAGAGGGCGACCGGGACGGGCAGCACCTCGTTCGCGGCGAGCGCATCGCCGGCGGTGAGCAGCAGGTAGTAGATGAGAATTATGGCGAGGCTCATGGCGAGCCCTCGGGAGCGCACGGCTCGCACGGGCTGGAGTCCCAGCGGGATTGCGAGCAGCGGGAAGATCAGCGCCGCAAAGGGAATCGCCACGCGTCGCGCGAGTTCGATCCGTTCGCTCAGCGCCTTCTCGGTCGTCCCCGAACTGTCCGCCACGATCTTTTGCAGCTCTGCGAACGGGATCTCGCTCGGGTCGCGGTCGCGGGTCTCGAACTGCCCCAATGCCTGTCCGAGGTCGAGGGAGACGTCGTACTCGACGAAGTCGGTCTTGTGGAACTCCTTGTGTGCGGGCTCGTTCGTGAACGTGACCCCGTCCTGGAGCCGCAGGTGGAGCGTTTGCGCGGTCTCGTCGGCAACGAGGGTCCCGCGGCTCGCGATGACGGTATTCTCTTGTTCGGGGTTCCGCCGATCCGAAAGGAGGATGCGCCGGAGCTCCGTACCCGGGGGCTCGATCTCCTCCACGTAGATCACGAGGCCTGCGAAGTCGTCGTTGAAGACGTGCTCGGTGAGCCCGGCCGTTGCCCGAGTTCGGGCGAGTTCGAAGATTCCAGTCTTCAGCCGAGTATTGCCCCAGGGCCGGGCGTGCAGGGAGAGCATCATCGATGCGGCAAAGATCAGCACGGCGAATGCCGCGATCGGGACCGAAATCTGGTAGAGGCTCAGACCAGATGCCCGTAGTGCGATGAGCTCGCTGTCCGACGACATCCGTCCGATGGCCATGAGGATCGCGAGGAGAAGCGCCATCGGGACCGTGACCTCCAGGAACGCCGGGAGAATGTACGAAAACAACAGCAGGACCTGTCCCAGTGGCACCCCACGGTTCACCACGAGTTCCACCAGCTTCATGATGCGGGCGATCAGTAAGATGAACGTGAACAGGGCAAGGCCGGCAGCGAATGGGCCCAGCACCTGCAGGAACACGTAACGGTGAAGCGTTCGCCCCATGGAAGTGACTCGGCGATGCTAACGGACGCCCGAAAAGGTGTAAAACGTCGTGAGCGTGGCCGCCGCGGTCGACCTTCATATGTGGCCTGCGGCTGGCACGCGGTCGCCGCCTTTCTCAAGGCGCGCCCGGACGATGTCGAGGGCATTCTCGCGACCCGGGAGAATCGTACTCAGGCGGAATACCTGGCCTCGGACGCCAAGGTGCGGGTGGAGACCAGCGACCCCAAGTCTCTGGGAGCTCTCTCTGGAGGTGCCACCCACCAGGGGATAGCCGCCCTGGGCCGACCCCCCCGATTCTGGGACCTCGAGGAGGTCCTGGCGACCAAACCCGACATTCTGGTGGTTTTGGACGGTCTGACCGACCCTCGGAACATCGGCGCGATCCTGCGAACGGCCGAAGCCGCCGGGGCGGGGGGCGTGATCGTCGCAAAGGACCGGGCTCCCGGCCTGACACCGTCGCTGGTTAAGGCCGCGGCGGGGGCGGTCGAATGGCTCCCGATCGCCCGGGTCACGAACCTGGTCAGGTCCCTCGGTACTCTGCGATCGGCCGGAATCTGGGTGATCGGGCTGGACGGCGAGGCGGAGCTGAATCTGGGGGAGCCGGGGGCCGTTCCAGGTCTACCGGCGGCGCTGGTGATGGGTGCGGAGGGGGAGGGCGTCCGGCCGCTGATGCAAAAGAGCTGCGACCGGTTGGTCGGGATCCCGATGACGGGCCGAACCGAGTCTCTGAACGTCTCCGTAGCTGCCGGAATCGGACTTTGGGAACTCTCTCGCCTTCGTCGCGGGGCGTCATCTTGACACTCCCGAATTCTCTTTGGTAACAACGAAGTTTGACCCGCTTCCCGGAGCGTCGATAGGGAAGGTGTGGTTTCGGGGCGGCGATGCAAGTTTCTTTAGAAAAAACAATAAGTTGGGGCTGTATCGCGCGGCGCAGCAGGCGTCTCGAAGCGCCGATGTAGCTCAATTGGAAGAGCAACTGATTTGTAATCAGTAGGTTGTCGGTTCGAGTCCGATCATCGGCTCGCTCAGCGACGGGTGTCTCGGAGAGGTACCCAAGTGGCCAACGGGAGCAGACTGTAAATCTGCCGGCTTATGCCTTCGGAGGTTCGAATCCTCCCCTCTCCATGGGGAAGAATCCGAGAATTGAACAGTTGGAAGTCAGGGTCGGGCGGGAATAGCTCAGCTGGCTAGAGCACGAGCCTTCCAAGCTCGGGGTCGCGGGTTCGAATCCCGTTTCCCGCTTTCGATAGAGGGTCGAGCCCCATGCCTGGGGGAGCGGCACCAAACACTCGGTACTATACAGGCCCAGGTAGCTCAGTCGGCAGAGCACGTCCTTGGTAAGGACGAGGTCGGCGGTTCGATCCCGCTCCTGGGCTCGTTCGGAATGTAAGTCGCACGATTAGGCGAGGAAGAAGAAGAAGATGCGAGATCTCGTGGCGCTTCAGTGTGAAGAATGTAAACGCAAGAACTACACGACCACGCGGAACAAGAAGCGTACGACCGAAAAGCTCACGATGAAGAAGTTCTGTGCAGCGTGTCGGAGTCACCGCCCTCACAAAGAGGTCAAAGTCTGATCGTGCGTCGGGCGTCCGAGGGCCAGTAGCTCTAATTGGCTAGAGCATCGGACTCCAAATCCGAGGGTTGCAGGTTCGAATCCTGCCTGGCCTGCTGCCCGGCTGTCTCGACCGGGGTGGTCGAGGCAAAATCAGACTCAAAGCAGTTTTTAAGAAGGGAACACGGACGAAATGGCGAAGCAGTCGGAAAGCCGCGGTGCTCAGGGCGGTGCCCAGAGCAAGGTGGGTGAGATAATTTCGGCTGGTCCGCGTTCGATCCAGTTCGTAAAAGAAGCATGGCAGGAGTTGCAGAAGGTCCACTGGCCTACCCGCAAGGAGACCTACCAGGCGACTGCCGTCGTCCTGGTGGTCGTCGGAATTTCAGCGGTTTTCCTGGGTTTGGTCGACTTCGCACTCTCGTTCGCCATGCAATACATCATGGGCACTTCATGAGTGGCCCGGGCCTGCCGGCATTCCTGCAGACCCCCAACGTCGCGAGGAAATAATTGATGTCCGGTTCGACGGAGTCTTCCGGAGGCGCATCGCCGCCTGCCGCGGGACGCTGGTACGTCGTCCACACATACTCGGGGTACGAGGCCAAAGTGAAGGCCTCGCTCGACGAGCGTCGTCGCTCGGAGACCGCCAAGAAGCAGGCCGAACTGGCCAACCTCGAGGCGAGAGAGAATCCGAACGACAAAGAACTGGTGGTCATCGCCGAGTTCAAAGTCGCGCTCGAGCAGTTGGACTCGTTTCAGAACATTTTGGTACCGGCCGAGAAGGTCGTCGAGCTCGTAAAAGGGCAACGACGCACCTCTACGCGCAAGTTCTTCCCGGGCTACATCCTGGTCAACGTCGGGATCCTCGGGGACTTCATCAAGGGGCTGATCAAGTCTACGCCGCGGGTCACGGGATTCGTCGGCGGGACGGACGATCCCCCCGCGATCAGCGAGTCGGAAGTCATGGAGATCACCCAGCAGATGGAAGAGGGGGCTACCAAGCCCAGGGTCCTCTTCTCTGCAGGCGACAGCGTCAAGGTGATCGACGGTCCGTTCCAGGACTTCAACGGTACGGTGGAAGAAGTGAAGCCCGAAAAGGGCAAGCTCCGCGTCCTGATCAGCATCTTTGGTCGGGCTACGCCTGTGGAGCTGGAATTCGTTCAGGTCGAAAAGGCCTGATCGGACTAGTCGAGGAAACAAAGTGGCAAAGAAGGTCATCGGAGAGATCAAACTCCAGATTCCGGCAGGTTCGGCGAACCCGAGCCCGCCCGTGGGTCCTGCACTCGGTCAGCGTGGCGTGAACATCATGGAGTTCTGCAAGGCGTTCAACGCCCAGACGCAGAGCCAAGCCGGGTTGATCATCCCGGTCATCATCACGGTGTACGCGGACCGTTCATTCACTTTCATCACGAAGACCCCGCCCGCTTCAGTTCTGCTGAAGAAGGCCGCGGGCCTTCAGAAGGGATCGCAGGAGCCGCGCCGAACGATGGTCGGTGAGGTTACGCGCGCTCAGGTGCGTGAGATCGCAACGACCAAGCTGCCCGACTTGAACGCCGTCACGATGGATGCGGCGGAGCGCATCGTCGAAGGGACGGCGCGCAGCATGGGCCTAACGGTGGTGGACTGAATCATGGGGCACCTGAGTAAGAGACTGACGAAGGCCCGTGAGGGGATCGACCGCACGCGGCGCTACTCGCTGGCGGAGGCCCTCGGCCTCGCCGTCGAAGCGGCGCCCGCGAAGTTCGACGAGACCGTCGAACTGGCCGTGGTTTTGGGCGTCGACCCCCGCCAGGCAGAGCAGAACGTTCGCGGCACCTGCCAGCTCCCGCACGGGACCGGCAAGAGCGTGCGCGTCCTCGTGTTCGCCAAGGGGGACAAGATCAAAGAGGCGGAAGACGCCGGTGCCGACTTCGTCGGCGGCGACGATCTGGCTCAGAAGATCCAGGGCGAAGGCTGGCTCGAGTTCGACAAGGCCATCGCGACCCCAGACATGATGGCCGTCGTCGGCAAGCTCGGTAAGGTTCTCGGCCCTCGCGGCCTGATGCCGAACCCGAAGGTCGGGACCGTCACTATGGACGTGTCCAAGGCAGTCGCCGAGCTGAAGGCGGGCAAGGTCGAGTACCGCGTCGACAAGGCGGGGATCATCCACGTGCCGATCGGCAAGCGCTCTTTCGGCGCCGAGAAGCTCGTCGACAACGCCCAGTGCGTCATCGACAGCCTCCTGCGCGCCAAGCCGCAGGCCGCCAAGGGCACCTACATGAAGGCCATCGCCGTCTCGACGACGATGGGGCCGGGAATCCGCATCGATCCCGTGGCCGTGAAGGCGGCGGCTTGAGCCGCAGGGCTGTGGAGATCAACCCGTGAACGTCGAAGCCAAAGCCAAAGCGGAAGTCATCGAGGGTCTGAAGGACCGGCTCGGTCGGGCCAACATTGCGATCATCGCCGAGCCCAACGGCCTGAACGTCGCGGAGGTCACCGGCCTGCGCAACAAGATGCGCGAGATGGAAGGCGAGTACAAAATCGCCAAGAACACGCTCGCGCTCCGGGCTTTCAAAGAAAGTGATTTCGAGCCCCTGCATGAGATGCTGGTCGGCCAGACCGCGCTCGTGTTCGGGTACGGCGACCCCGTCGCCGTCGCCAAGGAGCTCGTCAAGTTCACCAAGGACAATGCAGAGAAGCTCCAGATCAAAGGAGCGATTCTCGAAGGACAGCTCTTTGCGGGAGAAGACGTAAAGCAGCTTGCGAAGCTCAAGACGAAGGATGAGCTCCGCTCGCAGCTTCTCAGTGTTCTCACTGCACCGGCCACGCAACTCGTACGGCTTCTCAGTGAGCCGGCGAACCAGCTGGCGCGTGTCATTAAGGCGCGCGGCGACTCGGGCGCCCCGGCAGACTGAAGCCCGCCACACCGACAACCAGAACCCCTGGGCGGCCCAATAGGCCGCTAAGAAGTAGGTAAGGAGAGAACATGCCCATCACGGCGGAGAAGATGAACGAGATCATCGACCAGCTTTCGGAGCTGACGATCATGGAAGTTTCGCAGCTTGTGAGCGCGCTCGAGGAGAAGTGGGGCGTCAGTGCTGCTGCTCCGGTCGCGGTCGCTGCAGCTGGAGCCGGCGGCGACGCCGGCGGCGAGGCCGCGCCCGAGAAGGATGAGTTCAACGTCATCCTGAAGGCGGCCGGCGAGAAGAAGATCCAGGTCATCAAGGCGGTACGCGAGATCACTGGTCTCGGCCTGAAGGAAGCCAAGGATCTCGTCGACGGCGCGCCCAAGGCGGTTAAGGAAGGCGCGACCAAGGACGAGGCCGAAGAGATGAAGAAGAAGATCGAGGAGGCCGGCGGTACCGTCGAGCTGGACTAGCGCGTCACGCGTCGGCGATGCCGCGCGGGTCAAAAAGTAGTTTTTTCAAGATGGCACGGGCCAGAAATGTGCCCGTGCGTCTTGTCGTCGGAAGGCCAGTCGCCGTCTGGCGCCCCGGATTCTTCGGGGCGGCTAAGACGGCATTAGGAGCGTAGATGGCATCTCAGGTTGCTGAGAATTTCCGTCCCAGGCGTAACTTCGGGAAGATCAAGAAGGTTGTCGACATCCCGAATCTCATCGAGATTCAGCGGCGGTCGTACGACGACTTCCTGCAGAAGGACGTCGCCTCGGATGAGCGCACAGACCTCGGTCTGCAGGCGGTCTTCAAGTCCGTCTTCCCGATTCGCGACTTCAACGACACCTCTGAGCTGGACTTCGTCAGCTACACGATTGGCCAGCCGAAGTTCGACATCGACGAGTGTCATCAGCGCGGGAACAACTACGCCGCACCGCTAAAGGTGACCGTCCATCTGGTCATCTACGACGTCGATCCGGCGACCGGCGCGCGCTCGATCAAGAACGTGAAGGAGCAGGAGGTCTACTTCGGCGAGATTCCGCTGATGACCCCGCACGGCACGTTCATGATCAACGGCACGGAGCGCGTCATCGTTTCGCAGCTCCACCGTTCCCCGGGCGTCTTCTTCGACGACGACAAGGGCAAGACCCACTCCTCGGGCAAGCTCCTCTTCAAGGCCCGCATCATTCCGTATCGTGGCTCCTGGATCGATCTCGAATTCGACCCGCGGGACATCATGTACGTGCGCATCGACCGTCGCCGGAAGTTCCATGCATCCGTGCTGCTGCGCGCCCTCGGGATGAACACCGAGGATCTGCTCAACTACTACTATAAGAAGGACACGATCGTCCTGAAGGACGGCCAGGCGAGCCGTATCTTCCGTCCCGAGCTTCACGGCGGGATCAAGGTCGGCCGCGACATCCGTCATCCGGACAGTAACGTGATCCTCATCAAGGAGGGCCGCAAGCTCACGAAGGGCGCATTGCGGCAGCTCGAGGGCGCCGGCGTCGAGCTGCTGCCCATCGCCTCAGAGGACCTCATCGGCAAGGTCGCCTGCTACGACATCCCGGATCCGGATACCGGTGAGGTGTTGATCGAGTGCAACGAGGAGATCACTCCGGAGATCCTCGAGGTGCTGCAGGAGCGCAAGATCAACCGCTTCGACGTGCTCTTCGTCGAGAGCACTGGTCCCTGGCTTCGCAACACGATGCTGCAGGACAAGGTCGCTGACTCGGACGAGGCGATCATGGAGATCTACAAGCGTCTCCGCCCGGGTGATCCGCCGACCCGCGAGACGGCCCGTACGTTCTTCGACAACCTGTTCTTCAACAAGGACCGCTACGATCTCTCGAAGGTCGGCCGCCTCAAGCTGAACCACAAGCTGCGAGTCGATGCGCCCCTCGATCAGGGCACCCTTCGCGCCGCCGACATCCTCGAGGTCGTTCGCTACCTGAACGATCTGAAAAACGGCATCGGCCAGATCGACGATATCGATCACCTCGGCAACCGGCGTGTTCGCGCGGTCGGCGAGTTGGTCGAGAATCAGTACCGCATCGGTCTGGTTCGCATGGAGCGCGCCATCAAGGAGCGCATGAGCCTGCAGGACATCGAGACGCTGATGCCGCAGGAGTTGATCAACTACAAACCGGTCGCGGCCGTGATCAAGGAGTTCTTCGGCTCCTCGCAGCTGTCCCAGTTCATGGATCAGACGAACCCGCTCTCGGAGGTCACCCACAAGCGTCGCCTTTCGGCACTCGGACCGGGTGGTCTCACGCGCGAGCGGGCGGGCTTCGAGGTTCGCGACGTTCACCCGACCCACTATGGTCGTGTCTGTCCGATTGAGACTCCTGAAGGCCCGAACATCGGTCTGATCGCGTCGCTCTCGACCTACGCCCGGGTGAACAACTACGGCTTCGTCGAGACTCCGTACCGCAAGGCGGCCGAAGGTTCCGTCACCGACGAGATCCGATACCTGTCCGCACTCGAAGAGGAAGATCACGTGATCGCCCAGGCGAACGCGAAGGTCGACCCCGAGGGCAACTTCACGGCGAATCTGATCTCGGCGCGTGCGGCGGGTGAGTTCCAGCAGGTGCCTCCTAGTCAGATCGAGTTCATGGACGTGTCGCCGAACCAGTTGGTGTCGGTGGCGGCCTCGCTCATCCCGTTCCTCGAGAACGATGATGCGAACCGTGCGCTCATGGGATCGAACATGCAGCGGCAGGCGGTGCCTCTCCTGCGTACCGACGCTCCGCTCGTGGGCACCGGCGTCGAGTCGATCGTCGCCCGGGACTCGGGTGTGACACTGGTCGCGCAGCGCGACGGGGTCGTCGAGAGCGTCGATGCCACGCGGATCGTGATTCGTGCCGACAAGCTCAAGACCGACGGCAACGACACCGGAATCGATATCCACTCCCTGGTGAAGTACCAGCGCTCGAACCAGAGCACGTGCATCAACCAGAAGCCGATCGTCAAGACCGGCGACCGAGTGACGGCCGGCGACGTCATCGCCGACGGTCCCGCCACGGAGATGGGCGAGTTGGCACTCGGCCGGAACGTCCTCGTGGCCTTCATGCCCTGGGGTGGCTACAACTTCGAGGACTCGATTCTCATCAGTGAGCGTGTGGTGAAGGAGGATCTCTTCACCTCGGTGCACATCGAAGAGTTCGAGTGCGTCGCACGCGACACGAAGCTCGGCCCCGAAGACATCACGCGGGACATTCCGAACGTCGGTGAGGAGGCCTTGGCCGATCTCGACGAGTCGGGAATCATCCGCATCGGTGCCGAGGTTCATCCGAGCGACATCCTCGTCGGCAAGATCACCCCGAAGGGTGAGACGCAGCTGTCTCCGGAAGAGAAGCTCCTCCGCGCCATCTTCGGCGAGAAGGCGGGCGAGGTTCGTGACACCTCCCTCAAGGTGCCCCCGGGCGTCGAGGGTACGGTCATCGAGGCGCGCGTGTTCTCCCGCAAGGGCGTCACGAAGGATGAGCGCTCGCGTCAGATCGAAGAGGATGAGGTTGCCCGTCTGAAGAAGGACGAGGAAGACCAGGTCCGCATTCTTCGCGAGAGCACCGGGCGGAAGGCCAAGAGCCTTCTCGTCGGGAAGACCACCACGACTCGTGTGAGCGACGACCATCGTCGTCAGTTGCTGGCCAAGGGCCAGGAGCTCACCGCCGAGGACATCGACGAGAACGTTCCGTCGGCGTACTGGGGCGACATCCGCATCGGTGACGAGGCGGCCGAGCAGGAGTTGGAGCAGACCTGTCGCGCGATGCGCGAGCAGATCGACCGGCTGAACTCGGTCACGGTCGAGAAGATCGAGCGCCTCCAGGGCGGCGACGAACTCGCACCGGGCGTCATTAAGATGGTCAAGGTTTTCGTGGCCATCAAACGCAAGTTGCAGGTCGGCGACAAGATGGCCGGTCGCCACGGCAACAAGGGCGTTTTGTCCCGGATCCTTCCGGAAGAGGACATGCCCTATCTGGCCGACGGTACTCCGGTCGACATCGTCCTCAACCCGCTCGGCGTTCCGTCCCGCATGAACGTGGGACAGATCCTCGAGACGCATCTGGGCTGGGCGGCACGGAACCTTGGGGTGGGGCTCAATGCGGCCGCCTCGAACGGTGGCGATACGGAGCATCTGCGTTCGGAGCTCACGGATCTCTACGGGGAGCAGTACAAAGAGGTCTTCTCCGATCTCGAAGAAGGTGACCTCAAGTCGATCGCGAAGAAGGCCGCGGGTGGCATTCACACCGCCACGCCGGTCTTCGACGGGGCGTCGGAGGACGAGATTTTCGGCCTCCTCACCCGGGCGGGTCTGTCGGA
Source organism: Candidatus Binatia bacterium (assembly GCA_029243485.1). Classification (NCBI taxonomy): domain Bacteria; phylum Candidatus Binatota; class Binatia (SeqCode); species Binatia bacterium. Next base: position 133,063 of record JAQWRY010000032.1, read on the forward strand.
TACCGGTCAGACGACGTTGTACGACGGCAAGAGCGGCGAGGCGTTCTCGCAGCCGGTGACCGTCGGCATCATCTACATCCTGAAGCTTCACCACCTCGTCGACGACAAGATCCACGCTCGTTCGACGGGCCCGTACTCTCTCGTCACGCAGCAGCCTCTGGGTGGCAAGGCTCAGTTCGGTGGGCAGCGTCTCGGTGAGATGGAGGTGTGGGCACTCGAGGCGTACGGCGCCGCCTACACCCTGCAGGAGATGTTGACGGTGAAATCAGACGACGTGGTCGGTCGCACGCGAATGTACGAAGCCATCGTCAAGGGCGAGTCCGTCCTCGAGCCGGGTCTGCCGGAGTCCTTCAACGTCATGTTGAAGGAGCTGCAGAGCCTCGGCCTCGATGTCGAGCTGCTCGAGGAAGAAACCCAACAAACGCCACCCCCGGCGATCCCGGCGGCGGAGTAGGAGGAGCGTATGGAAGATCTCTTCAGTCTCTTTGAGAAGCCGAAGAACCCTATCGCCTTCGGATCCCTCCGTATTTCCATAGGCTCTCCGGAGATCATCCGTTCGTGGTCGCACGGTGAGGTGAAGAAGCCGGAGACCATCAACTACCGGACGTTCAAGCCGGAGCGCGATGGTCTCTTCTGCGCAAAGATCTTCGGACCGACGAAGGACTACGAGTGCAATTGCGGCAAGTACAAGCGCATGCGTCACCGTGGTGTCGTCTGTGAGAAGTGCGGCGTCGAGGTCATTCAGAGCAAGGTTCGCCGCGAGCGCATGGGTCACATCGACCTGGCGACGCCCGTTGCGCACATCTGGTTTCTGAAGAGCCTTCCATCACGCATCGGCACGGCGCTCGACCTGACGCTGAAAGAGGTCGAGAAGGTTCTGTACTTCGAGTCCTACGTCGTGATGGACCCGAAGGACACGCCGCTCCAGAAGAACGAGCTTCTCACCGAGACCGCTTACCGCCAGGCGATCGAGGAGCACGGCCCGGACAGCTTCAAAGCCGACATGGGAGCCGAAGCCATCCGCCAGCTGCTCGGCGAGATCGAAGTCGAGAAGACCGCCGGCGAGCTCCGCGAGGAGATGAAGGCGGCGACGAGTGAGGCCAAGCGCAAGAAGCTCGCGAAGCGCCTCAAGGTCATCAGCGCTCTGAAGCGTTCGGGCATCCGTCCCGAGTGGATGATCCTCGAGGTCGTGCCGGTCATTCCGCCCGATCTGCGTCCCCTCGTGCCGCTCGACGGTGGTCGATTCGCCACGTCGGACCTGAACGATCTCTACCGCCGCGTCATCAACCGGAACAATCGTCTGAAGCGCCTGATGGAGCTGCAGGCACCGGACATCATCATCCGCAACGAGAAGCGCATGCTGCAGGAGGCCGTCGACGCTCTGTTCGACAACGGCCGCCGCGGTCGTGCGATCACCGGACCGAACAAGCGTCCGCTGAAGTCGCTCTCGGACATGCTCAAGGGCAAGACCGGTCGCTTCCGTCAGAACCTTCTCGGAAATCGTGTCGACTACTCGGGCCGCTCGGTCATCGTCGTGGGCCCGGAGCTTCGCCTCCACCAGTGCGGCCTGCCGAAGAAGATGGCTCTCGAGCTGTTCAAGCCGTTCATCTACAACAAGCTCGAAGAGCGCGGTCTGGTCACGACGATCAAGAGTGCGAAGAAGATGGTGGAGAAGGAGCGTCCCGAGGTGTGGGACATTCTGGACGAGGTCATCCGCGAGCATCCCGTGATGCTGAACCGCGCACCGACCCTCCATCGACTCGGCATCCAGGCTTTCGAGCCGGTGCTGATCGAGGGCAAGGCCATCCAGCTACATCCGTTAGTCTGTGCGGCGTACAACGCCGACTTCGACGGTGATCAGATGGCGGTTCACGTTCCGCTGTCGGTCGAGGCACAGGTCGAAGCTCGCGCGCTCATGATGTCGACCAACAACATCCTCTCACCCGCCAACGGCAAGCCGATCATCGTGCCCACGCAGGACATGGTGCTCGGGCTCTACTGGATGACGCGTGAGCGTCCCGGCGTCCGCGGTGAGGGAGCGATCTTCTCGGGCGGCGAAGAAGTTCGAATCGCCTACGATCAGAATGAGATCGACCTTCAGGCCAAGGTGACCGTCCGGATCGAGGGCGAGCGCGTCGAAACGACCGTCGGTCGCGTTCTCCTGTATGAGATCGTCCCGGAGGAGATTCCGTTCGCCGAAGTCAACAAGGTGATGAAGAAGAAGGAACTCGCGAACCTGATCGACATCGCCTACCGCCGGTCCAAGAACAAGTCGACGGTCATCTTCGCCGACAAGCTCAAGGACGTCGGTTACCAGCACGCGACCAAGGCCGGCATTTCGATTGGCATCAAGGACATGCGGATCCCCGACACGAAGGGGGCCTTCATCGACGAGGCGCACGAGGAAGTGGCGGAGATTGCCGAGCAGCACGCCAACGGGCTCATCACCGAGGGCGAGCGCTACAACAAGGTCGTCGACATCTGGGCTCAGAAGACCGATCAGATCGCCGACGCGATGATGCAAGGGATCCGCACCGAAGAGATCGCGGATAACCAGGGCAAGAAGCACGTAGTCGAGAGCTTCAACCCTATCTTCATGATGGCGGATTCCGGAGCGCGTGGTTCGGCACAGCAGATTCGTCAGCTGGCCGGCATGCGTGGTCTGATGGCGAAGCCGTCGGGTGAGATCATCGAGACGCCGATCACGGCGAACTTCCGCGAAGGTTTGACCGTGCTGCAGTACTTCATCTCGACGCACGGTGCTCGTAAGGGTCTCGCCGATACGGCTCTGAAGACCGCGAACTCGGGTTACCTGACCCGTCGACTCGTCGACGTGGCACAGGACTGCATCATCAACGAGATCGACTGCGGTACCTTCGACGGCATCGACATGACGCCGTTGATGGAAGGCGGCGAGATCATCGAGTCGCTCGGTGATCGCGTCCTCGGCCGCGTGGCTCTCGAGGACATCCTGGATCCGTTCGACGATCGGGTTCTGGTCGAAGCGAACGACGAGATCGACGAAGAGAAGGTTACCCTCATCGAAGAGGCCAACGTCGATCACGTGAAGATCCGCTCCGTGCTGACGTGTGCCGCAACCCGCGGTGTTTGCTGCAGTTGCTACGGCCGTGATCTCTCGCGGGGACACATGGTGAACATCGGTGAGGCGATTGGCGTCATTGCGGCTCAGTCGATCGGTGAGCCGGGCACGCAGCTCACGATGCGCACTTTCCACATCGGTGGTGCGGCGAGTCGGCAGATCGAGCAGACCGAGCTGGAGGCGCGCCACGACGGTGTCGTGCGCTACCTGGGACTCCAAGTCGTCACGAACAAGGACGGTGACCGAGTCGCCATGTCCCGAAACGGCCAGATTTCGGTCGTAGAGGTCAGTGAGGAGAAGGGTCGCGAGCGCGAGCGCGAACGCTACCCGATCCTTCCGGGCGCGAAGCTCAAGATTGCGGACGGCGGTCCGGTCAAGCGCGGTGACATGATGGCCGAGTGGGACGCGTACACCGTCCCGGTCCTGACGGAGGTCGGGGGCAAGGTGAAGTTCGGCGACCTGATGCCGGGTGTCACCATGGAAGACCGGCTCGACGAACGAACCGGCCTCTCGACGACGGTCGTCATCGATTACACGGCGAGCCTCACGGCGCCGCTGGAAGACAAGTCAACCAAGACGGTCAAGGGGAAGAAGAAGTCCGCCAAGACCAAGAAGGAAGAGGCGGCAGCGGCTCAGCCGACACCGCGTATCTCCATCAAGGGCGCAGACGGCAAGACCGTGAAGCTCGAGAGCGGGCAGGAAGCTCGCTACCAGCTCCCGGTTGGCATCCACCTCTCGGTGGTCGACGGCCAGGAGGTCCACGCCGGAGACGTCGTGGCGAAGATGCCTCGCGAAACCACCAAGACCAAGGATATCACCGGTGGTCTGCCTCGGGTCGCCGAGCTCTTCGAGGCTCGCAAGCCCAAGGAGTTCGCGATCGTCAGCGAGATCGACGGTGTGGTCTCCTTCGGCAAGGACACCAAGGGTAAGCGGAAGGTGGAGGTCACGCCGGAAGTCGGCGAGAAGCGCGAGTATCTCATCCCCAAGGGCAAGCACATGCGTGCCCACCCAGGGGACCACGTCCGCGCCGGCGATGCGCTGATGGACGGCTCGTCGAACCCACACGACATCCTGACCATCATGGGGGAGAAGGCCCTGGCCAAGTTCCTCGTGGACGAGGTTCAGGAGATCTACCGCCTCCAGGGTGTGCGCATCAACGACAAGCACATCGAGGTGATCGTCCGGCAGATGCTCCGCCGGGTCCGGATCACGGCGGTGGGCGATACCGAATTCCTCATCGGAGATAGCGTCGAGAAATGGCGCTTCGAGGACGAGAACCGCAAGGCGGAAGAGGCCGGTGGCGAGCCTGCCCGAGCCGAGCCGCTCTTGCTCGGTATCACCAAGGCGAGCCTGTCGACCGAGAGCTTCATCTCTGCGGCCTCCTTCCAGGAGACCACGAAGGTGCTCACGGAGGCCGCCATCAACGGCAAGATGGACCGTCTGACGGGCCTCAAAGAGAACGTCATCATGGGCCGGCTGATCCCCGCCGGGACCGGTGTAAAACAGTACAACGAGCTCGAAGTCGAGGTTCACGAGCCGGAGGCGGGCAGTCTTCCGGACGAGGAGACGGGTCTCGTGGGCGACCACACGGTGGAGGTCGCTTGACTTGAAAGCCCTCGTTTCCTAAATATTTCTGCTTCACCCTGTGTATTCCCGCCTTGACGCAGTGAGCCATCGCGGAAAATTCCCTAGATTCCTAGGATTACCGGGCCATTAGAACCACGAACCCAGTTGCTTCGCGGAGAGTAAGCGGAGCAAACGGGACCAATACGGATACGAACTTCGGATGCCTACGATCAATCAACTCGTGAAGCGTGGCCGCGAAAAGCAGCGGCGCAAGCTGAACACACCCGCACTGCAGCGTTCGCCGCAGAAGCGGGGTGTTTGCACCCGCGTCTACACGCAGACGCCGAAGAAGCCGAACTCGGCCCTTCGGAAGGTCGCACGCGTGCGCCTCACGAACGGCATCGAGGTCACGTCCTACATCCCTGGCATCGGCCACAACTTGCAGGAGCACTCAGTGGTGCTCATTCGCGGGGGTCGTGTGAAGGATCTCCCGGGCGTGCGGTACCACATCATCCGCGGGACTCTCGACGCCGTCGGCGTCACCGAGAGGAAGAGCGGTCGATCCAAGTACGGCGCCAAGCGGCCCAAGTAGGAAGCGGGTCGCGTCGATTTACCACATTCATCCACAATAGGTAGTTGGGGATGCCTTCCGGCCAATCGGTCGGAAGCGGACCCGCCGACCACCGAAAGTTTCAAGACTTCTGGTGGTTGAGCGGACATCGGTAGTAGCCCCGTCGATCTTTAGGGTCGCCGGAGCTCATTGGGAACGAGAGATCAATGCCACGTAAAGGTGAGGTTCGTCGGCGCGATGTGCTGCCGGATCCGAAATATCACGACCGACTGGTCACCAAGTTCATGAACAACATGATGTTTGGTGGGAAGAAGAGTCTCACGGAGCGGATCTTCTACGGCGCGCTGGACCTCATTCAGGAGCGCAGCGGCGAGGACCCGGTCGTCATCTTCCGGAAGGCTCTCGACAACGTAAAGCCGGCTGTCGAGGTTCGCTCCCGACGCGTCGGTGGCGCGACCTACCAGGTTCCCATCGAAGTTCGCCAGGTCCGTCGGGCCGCACTCGGCATGCGCTGGCTCGTTCAGAGCAGCCGCGCCCGCCACGAGAAGTCGATGGTCGAGCGCCTCGCCGGAGAGTTCATGGACGCCGCGGCGAGTCGCGGTAACGCAGTCAAAAAGAAAGAAGACACCCACCGGATGGCCGAGGCGAACAACGCCTTCTCCCATTACCGCTGGTAGTCGGTCGCTCAAGAATCAACGGTTGAATCATGGCTCGTCAAACCCCACTCGAACGCACTCGGAACATTGGCATCATGGCCCACATTGATGCTGGCAAGACGACCACGACCGAGCGCATCCTGTTCTACACGGGAATCAACTACAAGATCGGTGAGGTTCACGACGGCGCGGCCACGATGGACTGGATGGCGCAGGAGCAGGAGCGCGGCATCACCATCACGTCCGCTGCGACGACGTGCGAGTGGGACGACCACAAGATCAATATCATCGACACGCCGGGTCACGTCGACTTCACGATGGAGGTGGAACGTTCCCTCCGAGTGCTCGACGGCTGTGTCGCGCTGTTCGATTCTGTTGCCGGCGTCGAGCCGCAGTCCGAGACGGTTTGGCGCCAGGCTGACAAATACGGCGTTCCCCGCATCTGTTTCATCAACAAGATGGACCGGATCGGTGCCGACTTCGATCGCGCCGTCGCGATGATCAGGGACCGGCTGGGTTCGACCCCGGTCGCGCTTCATGTTCCCATCGGCGCTGAGGACACCTTCCGCGGGGTCGTCGACCTCGTCGCGATGAACGCGGTGGTTTGGGACGACGAGGCCCTCGGCTCGCAGTTCCACATCGAAGAAATTCCGGCCGAGCTGGCCGATGCCGCGGCCGTCGGTCGCGAAGTGCTTCTCGAGGCCGTCGCCGATGCGGACGAAGCGCTGATGGATAAGTATCTCGAGGGCGGTGAGATCACGCAGGCCGAGGTCAAGGCTGCCATTCGCACCGCGACGCTGGGCGGCACGATCGTTCCCGTGCTCGCGGGCACTGCCTTCAAGAACAAGGGTGTTCAGACCCTCCTCGACGCCGTCATCGACTACCTCCCGTCGCCGCTCGACAAGCCGGCCATCGAGGGCATCGACCCCAAGGGTGAGATGATCACCCGGGAGTCGGCCGATGAGGCGCCGTTCAGCGCGCTAGCCTTCAAGATCATGACCGACTCGTTCGTCGGCACGCTCACGTTCTTCCGGGTGTACTCGGGACGAATGGCGTCTGGCTCGTACGTCGTAAACGCATCGAACGGCCGCAAAGAGCGTGTCGGGCGCCTCCTGAAGATGCACGCCAACAAGCGTGAGGAGATCCAGGAAGTCCTCGCCGGCGACATCGCCGCAGCGGTCGGGCTCAAGGCAACCCGCACGGGCGACACGCTCGCCGATGCCGACAAGCCGATCATTCTCGAGTCCATCGAGTTCCCGGAGCCGGTCATCGACATCGCGATCGAGCCGAAGACCAAGGCCGACCAGGAGAAGCTCGCAACATCGCTGGGCAAGCTCGCCAACGAGGATCCCTCGTTCCGGGTCAAGACGAACGAAGAGACGGGTCAGACGATCATCGCCGGAATGGGCGAGCTCCACTTGGAGATCATCGTCGATCGCCTCACGCGCGAGTTCAATGTCGACGCCAACGTCGGCAAGCCGCAGGTCGCGTACCGCGAGACGATCCGCAAGCCGATCGACCAGGAGCACAAGTTCTCCCGCCAGACCGGTGGTCGCGGGCAGTATGGCCATGTGTACCTGAAGATCGAGCCGAGGCAGCCTGGCGAAGGTTTCGAGTTCGTCGACAAGATCAAGGGCGGTGTCGTGCCGCGCGAATATATTCCGGCTGTCGAGAAGGGCATTCGCGAGGCGCTCGACACGGGTGTCATGGCAGGGTACCCGGTCGTCGACGTCGGCGTCACGCTTTACGACGGCTCGTACCACGAGGTCGATTCGTCCGAGATGGCATTCAAGATCGCGGGATCCATCGCGTTCAAAGAAGGGTGCAAGCGGGCTTCGCCCGTGCTGCTCGAGCCGGTCATGGGTGTCGAAGTCGTCGTCCCTGAGGAGTACATGGGTGACGTCATCGGAAACCTGTCCGGGCGACGCGGTAAGGTTTCGGGGATGGAGCCGCGCGGTGGAGCGCAGGTCGTTACCGCCGATGTCCCGCTGAAAGAGATGTTCGGGTACGCCACCGAGTTGCGTTCGATGACGCAGGGGCGCGCCAACTACACGATGCAATTTTCGCACTATGATGCGGTGCCGCAGGCGATCTCCGAGGAGATCACGGCGCGCGCCGGAGCGGCCTAAGGCCAACAAATCGAGGTCCCACCACTTGGGTGGGGGCAAGTCGCCGGGACGTCCCGGTATCTACAAACAAGACGAAACGGAGAGGGTGCTGCAATGGCGAAGGCAAAGTTCGAGCGGAACAAGCCGCACGTCAACGTGGGGACGATTGGACACATCGACCACGGGAAGACGACGCTGACCGCCGCGATCACGAAGACGCAGGCCGATAAGAAGCTCGGTGAGTACATCGCGTTCGACTCGATCGACAAGGCGCCCGAGGAAAAGGCCCGTGGCATCACGATCGCGACGGCGCACGTCGAGTACGAGACGGAAAAGCGCCACTACGCGCACGTCGACTGCCCCGGCCACGCGGATTACATCAAGAACATGATCACCGGCGCAGCGCAGATGGACGGCGCGATCCTGGTGGTTGCCGCGACCGACGGCCCGATGCCTCAGACGCGGGAGCACATCCTGCTCGCTCGCCAGGTGGGTGTGCCGGGCATCGTGGTGTTCATGAACAAGGTCGACGCGGTCGACGACGAGGAGCTCCTCGATCTCGTCGAACTCGAAGTTCGGGAGCTTCTCTCGAAGTACGAGTTCCCCGGCGACGACGTCCCCGTCATCCGCGGTAGCGCCCTGAAGGCCCTCGAGGCCGACCCGGGCCCTCTCGGCACTTCGGCGATCACCGAGCTGATGGATGCGGTCGATTCCTACTTCCCGGATCCGATCCGCGCCATCGACGAGCCGTTCCTCATGCCCGTCGAAGACGTGTTCTCGATCTCGGGTCGTGGCACGGTCGCCACGGGTCGCGTCGAGCGCGGCATCGTGAAGGTCGGCGACGAGATCGAGGTCGTCGGCATCAAGCCGACCGAAAAAACCACCGTCACCGGCGTCGAGATGTTCCGCAAGGAGCTCGATCAGGGCCAGGCGGGTGACAACGTCGGCGCGCTGCTTCGCGGTGTGAAGCGCGAGGACATCGAGCGCGGTCAGGTTCTGGCCAAGCCCGGTTCGATCACGCCTCACACGCACTACGAGGCGAACGTCTACGCACTCACCAAGGAAGAGGGCGGTCGTCACACGCCGTTCTTCAATGGCTACCGACCGCAGTTCTACTTCCGCACAACGGACGTGACCGGCGTCATGACGCTCCCGGAGGGCACCGAGAGGGTGATGCCGGGCGACAATGTCATGGGCACGATCAAATTGATCACCCCCATCGCCATGGACGAGGGCCTGCGCTTCGCAATTCGCGAAGGTGGCCGCACCGTCGGCGCTGGCGTGGTCGGCAAGATCCTCGAGTAGCTTCGAGAAACTCGGGATAGATCGAAAAACCAATGAACGATAGGATCCGCATTCGGCTCAAGGCCTACGACTACCGCCTACTGGATCAGTCCGTCCGTGAGATTGTCGACACGGTGCGGCGTACCGGTGGGCGATTGGCGGGGCCGATTCCGCTGCCGACGAGGATCGAGCGGTTCACGGTGAACCGCTCGCCCCACGTCGACAAGAAGTCGCGGGAGCACTTCGAGATCCGCACGCACAAGCGGTTGCTCGACATTCTCGATCCGACGCAGCAGACGATCGACGCACTAGGGAAGTTGGACCTTTCCGCGGGTGTCGACGTCGAGATCAAGCTGCAGTAGGTCGCCCCTCCCCGGGGCAACCCAAACCCTTTCCAAGGAAACTGACAGAGCGAAGCCATGGCTGACGTAGCCGACGAAAAGAACGGCGAGCAAGCTGGAGAAGAGTCCGGCGGCACGACCGAGCAGGCCGAGACTGGTCCGAGCACCCGTATCGGGATGCTGGGCCGCAAGCTCGGCATGACGCAGATTCTCGACCCCGATGGCCGATCGATCGCGGTCACCGTCGTGGAGGTTGGGCCCTGTGTGGTCGTGCAGCGCAAGACTCCGGAGCGTGACGGCTACAGTGCCGTCCAGCTGGGGTTCGACCCCTCGAAGGCCAGCCGCGAGAACAAGGCTGCGATTGGTCATGCAGCCAAGGCGGGCAAGGGAACGTTCAACGTCCTCCGGGAGTTCCCGGGTGGCGATGACCTCGAAGTGGGCGCGACGGTCACTGCGGCACAGGTCTTCTCGGTCGGTGATGCAGTTGATGTCACCGGGACGAGCAAGGGCCGAGGCTTTGCCGGTGTCATGAAGCGCTACGACTTCGCGGGCTTCCCTGCCGGACACGGTACTCACGAGTACTTCCGTCATGGCGGCTCGATCGGTAACCGGTCGTGGCCGGGCCGTGTGTTCAAGGGTCGCAAGATGCCTGGCCACATGGGCACCGATCGGATCGGCACGCGGAACCTCTCGGTCGTGCAGGTTCGGCCCGACGACAACGTGCTGCTCATCAGCGGGGCGGTCGCCGGTTCCCGAGGCGGGATCGTAGAGATCCGGCCCGTGCACGAGGCGGTGTCATGATGGACGCGGTCGATCTCCAAGCGAAGGTGCGCGGCATCGATGGTTCGGAGCAGGGGGACGTGACCCTTCCGGAGTTGTTTTCCGAGAAAGTGCGCGAGCACCTCATCCACGAAGTCGTCAAGATGCAGCAGGCTAGTCGCCGCGCCGGCACGCACTCCACCAAGACGCGTCACTTCGTGTCGGGTGGCGGAGCGAAGCCCTGGCGGCAGAAGGGCACGGGCAACGCCCGTGCCGGTAGCTCCCGCTCGCCGATCTGGGAAGGTGGCGCCGTTACGTTCGGTCCGCTCCCGCGCGACTACAGCTACTCGATGCCGGTCAAGGCGCGTCGGGTTGCGCTCAAGTCGGTGCTCGCGGATCGGCTTCGCGGCGGCAACCTCACGGTCGTCGACTCGATCGAGCTCGACGAAGGCAAGACCAAGCGCGTCCTCGGCATGCTCGAGGCGCTGGGCATCGAAAGCAACGTCTTGATCGTGAACGGCGAAGCCAACGAGTTCTTGGAGCGCGGCGCGCGGAACCTGCATAAGGTGAAGGTTCTGCGAACCGAGGGAGTGAACGTCTACGACGTCCTCCGCTACAAGCACCTCCTCCTGACGAAGTCGGCTGTCGAGGCCCTGAAGGAACGGCTGGAGCGATGAAGCACTATTCCAAAGTCATCCTGTCGCCCCTCGTCACGGAGAAGGGCACCCTCGTCGGCGAGACCGGCAACCAGGTGCTCTTCAAGGTCGCGCCCGAGGCGAACAAGATCGAGATCAAGCAGGCCGTCGAGGACTTCTTCAAGGTGAAGGTGGTTCGCGTCCACACTGTCCGTTTGTTGGGCAAGCGCCGTCGCGTAGGTCGCATCCTCGGCCAGCGTCCGTCGTGGAAAAAAGCATATGTCACGCTCGCCGAAGGCCAGCGGATCGACTTCTTCGAGGGAGCCTGATGCGTAAGGAAGGCGTCTACAAGCCCACTTCGCCTGGCCGGCGTTTCATGACCGGCTATGACCTGAAGGGGCTTTCCAAGGATAAGCCACCCCGTCAGTTGCTCGACACCCTCACCAAGAGCGGTGGACGCAACAACAACGGGCGCATCACGACCCGCCATCGCGGCGGTGGTCACAAGCGCCGTCTGCGCATCGTCGACTTCCGTCGTGACAAAGAGATCGTTCCGGCGAAGGTCGCTTCGATCGATTACGATCCGAACCGCTCCGCGCGGCTCGCGCTGCTCCACTACGTGGACGGCGAGAAGGCCTACATCCTGGCCCCCGTCGGTCTGAATCCGGGCGACATGGTCGTTGCCGGGAAGGGCGCCGACATCAAGCCGGGGAACTCGCTTCACATTCGCGACATTCCTTTGGGAACGATGATCCACAACATCGAGCTCAAGATCGGCAAGGGCGGGCAGATGGTTCGCAGTGCCGGAACCGCCGCTCAGCTGATGGCCAAGGAAGGCGACTACGCGCAGGTGAAGCTCCCCTCGGGCGAGCAGCGCAAGGTCCTCATGGGATGCCGCGCCACGGTAGGGCAGATCGCAAACATCGAGCACGAGAACGTCAAGCTCGGCAAGGCCGGTCGCAAGCGCTGGATGGGTGTTCGCCCGACAGTCCGTGGCACGGCCATGAACCCGGTCGATCACCCGCACGGTGGCGGCGAGGGTCGCTCCAAGGGCGGCAATCACCCGCAGTCTCCGTGGGGCACGCCGACCAAGGGTTACAAGACTCGCCGCAACAAGGTCTCGGGTAAGTTCATCGTGCAGCGCAGGAAGAAAAAGTAGGGACTAGCCGATGCCACGTTCCGTAAAAAAAGGACCGTTCGTCGACGATCACCTGATGAAGAAGGTGGACGCGATGAACAACGAGACCGAGAAGCGCGTGATCCGTACCTGGTCGCGCCGTTCGACGGTCATCCCCGAGATGCTCGGACACACGATTGCCGTGCACAACGGGAGGAAGTTCATCCCGATGTTCGTCACCGAGAACATGGTCGGCCATAAGCTCGGCGAGTTTGCGCCGACGCGGACGTTCCATGGGCACGGTGGGGATCGCAAGAGCGATTCGAAGGGCTCCGCGGTCCGCCGCTAGGAAGCAATCATGGAATCCACTGCCAAGACTCGGTTCGTACGGATCTCCGCCCAAAAGGCGCGGCTCGTCGCCGACCTGATCCGCGGCCGCCCGGTCGGCGAAGCACTGAATGTGCTCGATTTTACGCCGAAGAAGGCGGCCGGCATCATCGCCAAGACTCTCCGCTCGGCCGTTGCCAACGCCGAGGACCAGCAGAACGTCGACGTCGACGACCTCTACGTGAAGCGTGCCTTCGTCGACGAAGGCCCGACCCAGCGGCGGATTCGCCCCCGGGCCCACGGACGCGCAACACGAATTCTCAAGCGTTCGAGTCACATCACGGTGATCGTCGACGAGAAAACGACCTCCGAGAGCTAAAATGGGACACAAGACACATCCAAAAGGCTTCCGCGTCGGAGTCATCGAGAACTGGGACTCGCGTTGGTTCGCTACCCGCGACTACGCAGAACTCCTCCACGAAGACATCCGCGTTCGTCGCTTCCTGAAGAAGCGGCTCTACCACGCGGGCGTTGCCAAGGTGGAGATCGAGCGCGCGGCCGGCAAGGCCAAGGTGAACATTCACACCGCGCGCCCCGGCATCGTCATCGGCAAGAAGGGCGCCGAGATCGATAAGCTCAAGTCCGAGCTGACGAAGCTCATGAAGCGGGAGGCGTACATCAACATCATCGAGGTCCGCCGTCCGGACATCGACGCACAGTTGGTGGCCGAGAACGTCGCGCTGCAGCTCGAGCGTCGCGTCGCCTTCCGGCGGGCGATGAAAGAGGCCGTCGCTCGCGCGATGCGCATGGGCGCTCAGGGCGTTCGGGTGCAGAGCTCGGGACGTCTCGGCGGTGCGGAGATCGCCCGTCGCGAGTGGTACCGCGAAGGTCGCGTTCCCCTTCACACACTCCGCGCTGACATCAGCTACGGCTTCGCCGAGGCGAAGACGACGTACGGCGTCATCGGAATCAAAGCCTGGGTCATGCGCGGCGACGTGCTGTCGCGCGAAGAAGAGCAGCGCCAGGCCATCGGCGCCTGAGCTGGTCTGAATTCGAGTTCGAGTGAATCATGCTTTCCCCTAAGCGAGTAAAACATCGGAAGCAGCAAAAGGGCCGGCGGCGCGGAACCGCGTACCGTGGCTCCGCGCTCGCTTATGGCGACTACGGCCTGAAGGCCCTGGATCGTGGTTGGGTGACCGCCCGCCAGATCGAGGCCGCTCGTATCGCGATGACCCGCCATATCAAGCGTGGCGGTCGAGTGTGGATCCGGGTCTTCCCGGACAAGCCCCTCACGAAGAAGCCTGCTGAAACCCGCATGGGTAAGGGTAAGGGAGCGCCCGAGTTGTGGGTCGCCGTCGTGAAGCCGGGCCGCATCCTCTTCGAGATGGAGGGCGTCGAGCGCAGCATCGCAGCCGAGGCATTTCGGTTGGCCGCGATGAAGCTGGCCATCCCCACGAGACTCTGTGAGCGAGGACAGCATGCAGCCGACTGAGATACGTAACCTCAGCCCAGAAGAGCTCGAGGCAAAGGAGAAGGACCTCCGCGAGGAGATCTTCCGCCTTCGTCTTCGCGGTGCGACCGGGCAGATCGAGAACAAGATGACGGCGCGCCTGGTGCGTCGAGACCTCGCGCGGGTGCTTACGATCAAGCAGCAGCGCTCGGCGGGAGCCTGATCCATGTCCGGACTCAACAAATATCGCAACGGGACTGTGACCTCCGACAAGATGGACAAGACCGTCGTCGTGCAGGTCGAGCGTCTCGTGAAGCACCCGAAGTACAAGAAATACGTGAAGACGCGGACCCGCTTCAAAGCGCACGACGAGAAGAACTCGTGCAATGTGGGCGACGAGGTTCGGATCATCGAGACCCGTCCTCTTTCGAAAGACAAGCGCTGGGCGGTCGTCGAAGTGACCCGCAAGGCCGCGGAGTAATCCGACAGTGATTCAGACCGAAAGCGTACTGGACGTCGCCGACAATTCAGGGGCCCGCAAGGTTCTCTGCATCAAGGTGCTCGGCGGAAGCAAGCGGCGCTATGCCTCCATCGGCGACATCATCGTCGGTTCCGTGAAGGAAGCGCAGCCGAACGCCAAGGTGAAGAAGGGCGAGATCGTGAAGGCGGTCGTCGTGCGTACCGCGAAGGAAATCGGTCGCTCGGACGGCTCATACATTCGCTTCGATACGAACTCTGCCGTGCTGGTCGATGCGCACGGTGAGCCGGTGGGAACGCGTATCTTCGGCCCAGTGGCCCGAGAGCTCCGCGCGAAGCGATTCATGAAGATCGTTTCTCTGGCCCCGGAAGTCATCTGAGGCAAGGACGGGAATGAGCGTGGCTACGAGCAACAAAGCAGGAAGTGGAGAGCGCCCGGTCCGAATCCGGACGCGGCTTCGCAAGGGAGATACCGTCCTCGTTACTACGGGGAAGGACCGGGGCAAGACCGGCAAGATCTTGAAGATGGTTGGCGAGAAGAATCGCGCCACCGTCGAAAGATTGAACATGGTCAAGCGGCACCGCAAAGGGCAGGGCGCCCAGAGCCCGGGCGGAATCGTCGAGAAGGAAGCTTCACTCAACCTCTCGAACCTTCGCCTGGTGTGTGGCCGCTGCAACAAGCCGACCCGGATCAACATGCGGACGCTCGAAGACGGCAAGCGCACGCGTCAGTGCCACCGCTGCGACGAGTTGGTCGACGGCTAGGAATCGCTACACATGGCTCCGCGACTGAAACAGAAGTTCGACGAAACGCTCACACCACAGCTCCAGAAAGAGTTGGAGCTGAAGAACGTCTTCCAGGTGCCTCGGCTGCAGAAGGTCGTGATCAACATGGGCCTGGGAGAGGCGATCCAGAATGCGAAGATCCTCGACTCTGCCGTGAGCGAGATCGCAACAATCACTGGCCAGCGGCCGGTCGTAACCAAGTCCCGCAAGGCAATCGCGAACTTCAAGCTTCGCGAAGAGATGCCCATCGGTGCCATGGTCACGTTGCGAGGCACTCGCATGTACGAGTTCCTTGACCGGCTTCTTTCGGTGGCGCTCCCTCGAGTCCGTGACTTCAAGGGCGTGAGTGATCGCTGCTTCGACGGCCGAGGAAACTACTCGCTCGGAATCACCGAGCAAATCATTTTTCCCGAGATCGACATCGACAAGATCGACAAGATCAAGGGGATGACAATTTCGATCGTGACGACTGCACGTACGGATAACGAGGGTAAGGCGCTCCTGCGCTCTCTCGGAATGCCGTTCCGAAGCTAGAGGTCGACCCGCAATGGCGAAGACGAGTCTAAGGATCAAGGCCGCTCGGCCCCCGAAGTTTGAGGTCCGTCGGTACAACCGATGCCTCAGCTGCGGACGGCCCCGTGCGTTCTACCGTAAGTTCAAACTCTGCCGGATCTGTCTCCGTGATCTGGCCCGCCGGGGACTCATCCCGGGCGTGACGAAGGCGAGTTGGTAATGCTGACCGATCCGATCGCAGATCTGCTCACGCGAATCCGCAACGGGTGCCGTGCGCACAAAGACCGTGTCGATGTCCCTTGGTCTCGCACCAAGGAGGCCATGGCGAACGTGATGGTCGACGAGGGCTACCTGAAGGAGTCCGTCGTGGTCGGCGAGGGTGTGGAGAAGGTTCTCCGGATCGCGCTTCGCTACGACGCGCGCCGGCAGGCCGCCATCACCGACATCCAGCGCGTCAGCCGTCCCAGCCTTCGTGTCTACGTCGGCGCCGAGGAGGCCCCTCGGGTCCGTCGCGGCATGGGAATCAGCATTCTTTCCACCAATAAGGGCGTGATGCCCGACCGCGAAGCCCGCAAGCAGAATGTGGGCGGCGAGGTGCTCTGCGCCATTTGGTAGGCGCGGAGCGAATTGAACAGGAATAGAGGAATCCACGGATGTCTCGCGTAGGACGACTGCCGGTCACGATCCCCGATGGGGTAACGGTCGAAGTTTCGGCTGCTGCGGTTGCGGTGAAGGGCCCGAAGGGCACTTCGTCGGTGCCGGTGCCGGAAAAGGTCGCCGTGGAGCAGAGCGACGGCCAGCTCGTCGTTTCGCGTGTCGGCGAGGATCGCAAGGAGCGCTCGCTGCACGGTCTCACGCGCAAGCTGCTCGAGAACGCCGTCGTCGGCGTGAGTGCCGGGTTCTCCCGGACCCTCGAGATCAGCGGTGTCGGCTATCGCGCGGACCTGAAGGGCGACATCATCCACTTCAACCTCGGCTACTCGCACCCGATCCTTTATCAGCTGCCCGACGGTGTGACGGCTAAGATCGACAAGCAGACCACGGTGACCCTCGAGGGTCCTGATCGGCAGGTGCTCGGACAGGCCGCCGCCCAGATTCGGAAGCTTCGTCCGCCCGAACCGTACAAGGGTAAGGGCATCAAGTACGCCGAAGAGACGATTCGCCGGAAGTCCGGCAAGGCCGCAGGCGCCGCTTAGGCGCGAAAGAGAGCTTCGGTACGATGTTGACCAATAGCCGACTGCCCAGGCGCAATCTCCGTCGCAAGCGTGTTCGCAAGCGCCTGCAGGGGACGGACGCGAAGCCGCGTCTGTCCGTATTTCGGAGCGCGCGTCATATCTACGCACAGCTCATCTCGGACGAATCCGGGAAGACGATCGCGTCCGCCTCGACGGTGTCGGGTGAACTTCGCGATCATCTCTCGGGCAAGACCGGAAACAAAGACGCAGCCGCCAAAGTCGGTGAGCTGATCGCCAAGCGAGCGGGTGACGCCGGCATTTCGTCGGTCGTGTTCGACCGCAACGGCTTCCTCTACCACGGACGGGTCCAGTGCCTCGCCGATGCGGCGAGGGAAGCGGGTCTGAAGTTCTGAGTCCGGCTTTGCCGGCTTAGAGCTCAAGGAGCAAGCACGTGTACGGTTCTACCGCAGATCGAATTGACCCCGGCCCCCTCGAGCTCAAAGAGAAGGTCGTTCACATCAACCGCGTCGCGAAGGTCGTCAAGGGCGGCCGTCGCTTCCGGTTTGGAGCTCTCGTCGTCGTCGGTGACGGGGCGGGACACGTGGGCTTCGGGCTCGGCAAGGCCAAGGAAGTTCCCGAGGCCATCCGCAAGGGCATCGACAAGGCGAAGAAGTCTCTGGTGAAGGTGCCCCTCAGCGAGGGAACCATCCCCTTCGAGATCGTGGGCCGCTTTGGAGCGGGGCGGGTCATGATGCGCCCGGCCGCGCCGGGTACCGGCGTCATCGCCGGCGGCGGAGTTCGCGCCGTCGTGGAAGCCGCGGGCGTCCAGGACGTTCTCACGAAGTGTCTCGGATCCAACAACCCGCACAACATGGTGCGGGCCACTATCACAGCCCTTACCGAGCTTCGCTCGGCCGAGTCCGTTGCGAAGTCGCGCGGCAAAGAAGTGGCTGACCTGAGCGTCATCTGACGCGAGCGAAACGGAACAATGGCATCTCCCAAGGCACGCAAGAAGAACGAGGTCACTGAGGATCTCGTGCGTCGAATGAGCGCAGCTGAAGGCTCGAGCGACAAAGAGTATCGCGTTACCCTTCGGGGGAGCGCCATCGGCGGAACGCACCGGCAACGCTCGAGTCTGAAATGCCTTGGGCTCCGCGGGCGTGGTTCGCAGGCCCTCGTGAAAGACACCCCGCAAGCGCGCGGAAGGATCCGCACGGTTGCCCATCTGATCGCCGTGGAGGAGGTCTGACATGGACCTTTCGAATCTGACTCCCGCTCCCGGTTCCCGCCGCTCGCGCAAGCGCGTCGGACGCGGACCCGGCTCTGGAAACGGCAAGACCGCCGGTCGTGGCCACAAGGGCCGCAACTCGCGCTCGGGCTCGGGACGCACGCCCGGCTACGAAGGTGGCCAGATGCCTCTGCGGCGGCGCCTGCCGAAGCGGGGCTTCCACAACCCCTTCCGCAAGGAGCTGCAGGTCGTGAACCTCGCCGAGTTGCAGAAGTTCGATGCCGACTCGGTCATCGACCCGGCCGCCCTGATCGGCGCACGCCTCGCCCGCAAGGGCGGCATGCAGATCAAGATTCTCGGTCAGGGGAAGCTCGACAAGAAGCTCACCGTAAAAGCGCACGCCTTCAGCAAGACGGCCCGCGCGGCCATCGAGGCCGCGGGCGGCACGGTCGAGGTCGTCGTGGCCAAGCCCGCAACCGGCGAGGTAGCTGGGTGACCACCGGGTTCTCCAATACTCTGCGCGTCGAGGAGCTGAAGAAGCGGCTCCTCTTCTGCGCAGGCATGATTGCCGTGTACCGCGTCGGGGTTGCGATCCCGACTCCCGGTATCGATGGCAAAGCCATGCAGGCGTTCTTCGCGGAGGCCGCGAACGACGTCTTCGGACTCGTGAACCTGTTCTCGGGTGGCGCTCTCGAGCGCTTCTCGATCTTCGCGCTGGGCATCATGCCCTACATCAGCGCTTCCATCATTCTACAGCTGCTGACGGTCGTCATCCCGACCCTCGAGAACCTCAAGAAAGAGGGCGAGGCGGGCCGGCGGAAGATCACGCAGTACACGCGGTACGGCACGGTCGTACTGGCGCTCATCCAGAGCCTGTTCATCAGCATCGGCTTAGAGCAGATTCAGGCTCCTGGCGGCGGCAGCGTTGTCTTCGAGCCGGGGTGGTCCTTCCGTCTGATGTCGATGCTGACCCTCACGGCCGGCACCGCCTTCATCATGTGGTTGGGTGAGCAGGTGACCGAGCGCGGCATCGGAAACGGTATCTCGCTAGTCATCTTCGCCGGCATTGTCTCGGCGATTCCGTCCGCGGTCACTACGACGTTCCAGTTCATGAACGAGGGCGAACTCTCGCTCTTCACGGTTCTCTTCATTGGGCTCGTGATGGTCGTGGTCGTCGGCTGCATCATCTTCGTCGAACGCGGGCACCGGCGGATTCCGGTCCAGTACGCCAAACGGGTGGTCGGCCGAAAGATGTACGGCGGTCAGAGCTCCCATTTGCCTCTCAAGATCAACACGGCCGGCGTCATTCCGCCGATTTTCGCCTCGTCGATCCTGATTTTCCCGGGCACCATCGCCAGCTTCCTCCAGCATCCCGTCGCGGATCGGGCTGCGGAGCTGCTGTCGCCGGGGAACCTTCTCTACAATGTTGTATACGTGGTGCTTATCATTTTCTTCTGTTACTTCTACACGGCCGTGACCTTCGACCCGGTGGAGGTCGCGGACAACATGAAGAAGTTTGGTGGGTACATCCCGGGGATTAGGCCCGGGAAGCGCACCGCGGAGTTCATCGACCGCATCCTGACCAGGATTACCCTGGGCGGGGCGATCTACGTCTCTGCGATCTGCGTATTGCCCACGGTCCTGATTCAACAGTTCAACGTGCCCTTCTTCTTCGGAGGAACGGCGCTACTGATCGTGGTGGGTGTCGCGCTGGACACAGTTGCCCAGATGGAGACCCACCTTCTCACGCGCAATTACGAAGGTTTCATGAAACGCGGACGCGTACGCGGCCGGCGCGGATAGCGATTCGCGAATCACGGAATGGGATCGAACCGATCGCACCTTGTCCTGTTGGGACCGCCTGGGGCTGGCAAAGGCACTCAGGCAGGGCTGCTGAGCACGGAGCTCAGCATTCCGCATATCTCCACAGGAGACATCCTTCGGGATGAGGTTCAGCGCGGTTCGGAGCTCGGGATCAAGGCTAAGGAATTGATGGATAAGGGAAATCTTGTGCCCGACGATGTCATGGTAGGCATCGTGCGGGACCGAATCGGGGGCTCGGATTGTACCTCCGGGTTCATCCTCGATGGATTCCCTCGTTCACTTCCCCAGGCCAGCGGCCTCGAGAACTTCGACGGCGACCTGCCGGCTCTGCTGGCCGTGAGTCTCGACGTCCCCCTGGGTGAAGTCGTCCGACGCCTTGGGCAGCGACGCACCTGTCGGAAGTGCAAGGCGATGTTCCACAGGACGCTCAACCCGCCCAGGGCGGAGGGCATCTGCGACAAGTGTGGCGGCGAGCTCTACCAGCGTGAGGACGACCAGAAGGACGTCATCCAGGCCCGCCTGCGTGTGTATCAGCGCGAGACCGAGCCGCTGCTCGAGTTCTACCGCAGTCGCGGCGCTCTCGTGGAGGTCGACGGAACCGGTTCTGCGCCGGACGTCTTCAAGATGCTTCTCTCAGGCCTCGGAGCGCACTCGTGATCCAGCGGCGAAGTGCAAAGGAACTCGACCTGATCCGCGCGGCTTGCCGCACGGTGGGTGAGATCCTGGTTCGTCTGTCGGAGAAGGTCCGGCCCGGCATTTCGACTGCCGATCTCGATCGGTTCGCCGAGGAATGGACCCGCGATAGTGGAGCGGTCCCGGCATTCAAGGGTTACGCCGTCGGCGGGAACGTTTACCCAGCGACTCTGTGCGTCTCGATCAACGAAGAAGTCGTGCACGGTATGCCGTCGTCCAAGCGGATTCTTGCAGGGGGCGACATCATCGGCCTCGACTTCGGAGTCGTTCGCGAAGGCTACTACGGCGACAGCGCCGTCACGATGGGCGTCGGGAACACGAGTGAGCAGGCGGACGATCTGATCCGCATCACGCGCGAGTCCCTCGACAAGGGCATCGAGCGGCTGCACGTCGGAAATCGCATCCGCGACGTATCCGAGGCGATCCAGACACACGCCGAGGCACATGGTTACGGCGTCGTTCGTGACTTCGTAGGGCACGGTATCGGCCAGCGTCTCCACGAGGAGCCGCAGGTTCCCAACTACGTCGGGCGTGGGCAGAACCCGCGTCTGAAAGAAGGAATGGTCCTCGCGATCGAACCAATGGTTTGCGAGGGCACGTACGAAGTCGACGTTCTGGACGATGGCTGGACAGCCGTTACCCGGGATGGTCGGCTCTCCGCCCATTTTGAGCATTCGGTCGCAGTGACATCCAACGGACCGGAAGTTCTGACCCGGGTCTAGGGCCACTGAGGGAGTTCGAAAGTGAAAGTTCGGCCGTCCGTGAAGAGAATGTGTACCAAGTGCAAAGTCATTCGCCGCAATGGTGTTGTGCGCGTGATCTGTGACAATCCGCGCCACAAGCAGCGGCAAGGCTGAGCAGGACTTAAGAGGGATCCATGGCACGTATTTCAGGCGTCGACCTTCCGAGAAACAAACGCATCGAGATCGGTCTCACGTACATCTTCGGTATTGGGCGCACTCTCGCGACCAAGATTTGCACCGAGGCTGAGGTGGATCGGGGAACCAAGACCGATACGCTCAGCGACGACGAGATCCAGCGGATCCGTCGCGTGATCGACCAAGACTACAAGGTCGAAGGCGACCTGCGGCGCGAGATCACTTTGAACATCAAGCGCTACGTCGATCTCGGTTGTTATCGGGGGCTCCGGCATCGCCGGAACCTGCCTGCCCGCGGGCAGCGTACCCACACGAACGCGCGTACCCGCAAGGGCCCGCGGCGCGCCATCGCCGGCAAGAAGCAGGCACCGAAGTAAGCGAGGGAGTAGACCTTCATGTCCAATCCGGAAGATACAGAGCCGACCGCGGCAGCCCCAGAAGAGGGCTCCGAGAAGGCCCCCGAGACCCCCGCCGCTCCGGCTGCGGCCGATACGCCGCCTGCGGCCGAGGCCGCCGATGCGTCCACCGAGGCTCCGGCCTCGGCGGCACCGAAACGCGTCAAGAAGGGCAAGCGCCTCGTTGCCGAGGGGGTGGTCCACATCCACTCGACCTTCAACAACACGATCATTAGCATCACCGATACGACCGGCGGTGTGGTTTCCTGGGCGAGCGCCGGGTCGGTTGGTTTCAAGGGCTCGCGAAAGGGCACGCCCTTCGCCGCTCAACTCGCAGCCGAGACCGCCGCCAAGAAGGCCGCCGATCACGGCATGCGCAGTGTTCAGGTTTTGGTGAAGGGACCTGGCGGTGGTCGTGAGCCCGCCCTTCGTTCCTTGCAGCAGGCGGGTTTCGCCGTCTCGATGATCCGCGACGTGACGCCGATCCCGCACAACGGGTGTCGTCCTCCGAAGCGAAGGAGAGTTTGAGGTGGCCAGAAACACCGCATCGGTCTGCCGGATGTGCCGGCGCGAGGGGATGAAGCTCTTCCTGAAAGGGGAGCGCTGCTTCACCGACAAGTGCGCCATTGAGCGTCGAAATTACCCCCCGGGCCAGCACGGCCAGGGGCGTCACAAGTTTTCCGAATATAGTATCCAGCTGCGTGAAAAGCAGAAGGTCAAGCGCATCTACGGTGTGCTCGAGCGACAGTTCCGTCGTTACTTCGAGATGGCCGAACGTGGTCGCGGTGTGACCGGCGAGTCCTTGCTGGTCCTGCTCGAGCGGCGTCTCGACAACGCCGTATACCGCATGGGCTTTTCGAACTCGCGTTCGGAAGCACGTCAGCTGGTTCGTCACGGACACTTCTCCGTGAACGGACGCAAGGTGACGATTCCCTCGTTTCTCGTGAAGCAGGGAGACAAGGTCGAAGTGCGCGAGAAGAGCCGCAAGGTCGTGCGAATCGTGGAGTCCCTGGAGCTGTCGCAGCGTCGGGGAGTTCCGGATTGGTTAGAAATGGACCGTGAGGCGTTCGCCGGCAAAGTGAAGGCGTTCCCGGAGCGGGCCGACCTGACCATGCCGATCAACGAAACGCTGATCGTCGAGTTGTACTCGAAGTAGTGGCGACGAGCGTTACGGACCGATTGATCGGGGGGAGTTGAGCGTGAACGGTTTTCAATTGAATTGGCGAGATCTCACCAAGCCGCAGCGGCTTGAGATCGAAGAGAAGTCCCTTACGCCCACCTATGCGAAGTTGGAGTGCGAGCCGCTTGAGCGCGGTTTCGGCACGACCATCGGCAACTCGCTCCGGCGGATCCTCCTCTCCTCATTGCGAGGTGCGGCGATCACGGCGGTGCGTTTCGAGAACACTCTCCATGAGTTCTCGACCATCAGCGGCGTCACCGAAGATGTCACAGACATCGTCCTGAACTTGAAGGAGGTTCGCCTCCGTCTCCATGAGGGGTCGGAAGAAGGCCGCGCCACCATCGAAGTGAAGGGTGAAAAGGCGATCACGGCTGCCGACATTCAGGGCGGTCCGGAGCTCGAGGTCCTCAACCCGGAGCATCACATTGCGACGGTTGGCAAGGACGCCGATTTCCGCCTCGAACTCACGGTCCGGATGGGTCGCGGGTACGTGTCGGCTGATCGGAACAAGGACGAGACGGCGCCCGTCGGTACGGTTGCGGTGGACTCGATCTTCTCGCCGATCCGCAAGGTGAACTTCAACGTCACCAACGCCCGTGTCGGTCAGCGCACCGACTTCGATCGTCTCGTGATGGAGATCTGGACCGACGGCAGCATTCGTCCGGAAGATGCGCTCGCTTACGCGGCCCGCATTATTCAGGACCAGGTCAGCGTGTTCATCAACTTCGAAGAGCCGGCCGAAGCGAAGCCGGCGGTCGAGGATCAGCAGGCCGTCGAGCTCAACGAGAACCTGTTCCGCAGTGTCGACGAGCTCGAGCTCTCGGTTCGCTCAGCCAACTGCCTCCAGAACGCTGACCTTCGTTACATCGGTGAGCTGGTCCAGAAGACCGAAGCCGAGATGCTCAAGACGAAGAACTTCGGACGCAAATCCCTGAACGAGATCAAGGAGCTTCTTGCCGAGATGGGTCTTTCCCTCGGGATGCGGCTGGAGAACTTCCCCCCGCGCGAAGAGCTCGAGCGGCGTCGGCTCCTTCGAGAGAAGCAAACCGCCTGATCGGCGGGAGAGGTCTGCAGCGAAATCGGCTGCGGAGACGGTCCTAAGACATGCGACACCAGAAGGCAGGAAGAAAACTCGGTCGGTCAGCGTCCCATCGTTTGGCGCTGTACCGGAACCTCGTTCGTGAGCTGTTGGCTCGCGATCGGATCGAAACGACCGATGAGAAGGCCAAAGAGATCCGTCGTTACGCGGATCGGATGGTCACGCTGGGCAAGTCGGGGACCCTTGCGGCCCGTCGGCGAGCCATTGCCTTCCTGCGCGATCCCAAGGTCGTTGGGCGCCTCTTCTCGGAAGTCGCCCCGCGATTCGCGGACCGTCCGGGCGGTTACACGCGCGTGGTGAAGCTCGGCACCCGGGTTGGTGATGCGGCGAAGCTGTCGATGATCGAGCTCACGGGCACCTCTGAGACCGTCGAATCCGACAAGAAGCGCAAGCGCAGCCGCCGTACGAAGAAGGCGCCCGCCGAAGCCGAAGCCGAATAGGGTCCCCTTGCTACACACCCGTGGTAACGGCGGAATTGAAACTCCGTCGGGAACCGGGTAGCGACAGGGCGTGGCGGTGGCGCAGCGATGAAGGATCGCATCGAGGAAGTTCTCGAGCGGAGTCTGGCTGCGGCGCGTGACGCCGGGGTGCTGTCCTCGGATAGCGCCGCTGCGGGGACGCTGGAGGTTCCGAAGGATCGCTCCCATGGAGATCTGGCGACCAACGTCGCCCTCACCATGGCGAAGGCGGAGCGCAAGGCGCCGCGTGCGATTGCGGAGGCGCTCATCGCGCATCTGGACGACCCCGATGGCTTAGTCGAATCGACCGAGATCGCCGGGCCGGGCTTCTTGAACTTTCGGCTGAGCCCCCGCTTCTGGCAAAGCGAACTCGCCGGACTTGCCGAAAAGGCGGATCTGGGCGTAGCGACCTTCGGCGCCGGCAAGCGGGTACAGGTGGAGTTCGTTTCCGCGAACCCGACCGGCCCACTCACCGTGGGGCACGGACGCAACGCCGTTCTAGGAGACACGGTCGCCCGGCTTCTCTCGGGAACCGGGCACGACGTCGAGCGCGAGTACTACTTCAACAACGCGGGTCGGCAGATGAAGGTGCTCGGTACCTCGGTTGAGGCCCGCTACCTGGAAGAGATCGGACGCCCCGCAGAGTTCCCCGACGATGGCTACCAGGGCGACTACATTCGCGAGATCGCGCACGGCCTGGTGGAGGAACAAGGCGAAGGCCTGGCGGACCACGAAGGAACAGCGTTCCGCGACGCGGCGGAGCAGGCCATCTTCAAGGAGATCCGCCGGACGCAGGACCGCCTCGGTGTGGTCTTCGACAACTACTTCAACGAGGACACGCTCTACTCGTCGAAGTCCATCGAGAAGGTACTCGAGGCGCTCGAGGCAAAGGGCCTGGTCGATCGTCGCGAGGGCGCGGTTTGGTTGCGCGGCGAGAAGGTTGGTCTCGAGAAAGACCGCGTTCTCGTAAAGAGCAGCGGCGAGCCGGCATATCGTCTCCCGGATATCGCGTATCACCAGAACAAGCTCGAGCGCGGCTTCGATCAAGTCGTGGTGGTGCTGGGTGCCGACCACATCGAGGAGAGCCGCGAGGTCACGTCCGCTCTGGCAGCTCTGGGGTACGATGCCGCGCGCGTCCGCCCGGTGATTTACCAGTTCGTCACGCTCACCCGCGATGGGGAGCAGGTGAAGATGTCGACTCGCCGGGCCGAGTTCGTCACCCTCGACGACCTTCTCGACGAGGTGGGGATTGACGCCGTTCGCTTCTTCTTCCTGTCGCGGAAATCGGACAGTCACCTCGAGTTCGATCTCGAACTGGCGCAGAAGCGCTCGACCGACAATCCGGTCTATTACGTCCAGTACGCGCACGCGCGCGTCGCGAACCTCTTTGCCAAAGCGAAGGAGGAGGGGGTCGACGCGCCCTCGGGGACTCCGGCCACAGGCGACCTCGCGGCCCTGACGGATCCGGATGACTTCGAACTGATCGGGCAGGCGGCTGCGTACGCTGAGGTCGTCGGTCAGGCGGCGCGCGAGCTCGAGCCCCATCGCGTCGTTTTCTACCTGCAGGACCTCGCAGCGACATTGCACCGTTATTACAACCGACACCGCATCCTGGGCGACGAGGCCCCGGATCGCGTTCGCGCACGCTTGGCGCTGTTGGGTGTCGTCCAGAAGGTGCTCGCGGCGGGGCTGTCCCTATTGGGCGTGAGCGCGCCGGAGCGGATGTAGATCATGGCCGGGGGCTCGCGTCGTTTCGAATTCGGATGGTTGGAAGTCTTCGGGCTGATCCTCGTTTTTGCGGGCGGCTCCGTCGTCGTCTTCTTCCTCGGCGTGTTCGTCGGGAAGGGGCTGCAGGAAAGCCGCCTCGCGCGTGAGGAGCGTGTGGTGCGACTCCCGATCGATCCGGTCGCCGCAAGCGCGCCGACCGCTTCTCGTCGCGCCGTCCCGCCGCCGCGGCGAGGCGAGGCTGTTCCCCGGCCGAAGCCGGTGCCGACGTCCGTGTTTCAGTTGGCGGTGCGCCCGGCTCCGTCGCCGACGGTGATTGCATTCCGTCCCTCTCCGGTTGTTCCCACGGCCGCGCCGAGGCCGACGGAGCCTCCGGTCGTCGTTCGGCCGACCCCTTCGCCGGCGCCGGTGCAGGTCGCGGTCATTCCGACGGCGAGTCCGCGCGCGAAGGCACGCCCGGCCTTGATGGGGAGTTCGCGCGGGAAATGGAGCGTTCAGGTGAACGCGACGAAGGACGCGTACACGGCTCGGAAGATCGTCCAGGATCTGAGGCGGCGCGGCTACAATGCCTACGCCGTCGAGGTACAACTGCGCGGAGAGCTTTGGTACCGGGTGCGGGTCGGTAGGTTCCCGACCATGCAGGACGCGACCTCCATGGTCGTGCGTCTGAAGAACACGGAGCGTTATACCCGCGCGTTCCTGGTCGAAGAGTGATCCGTGCACATTCTTCCGACGACGGCGCAATTCGGTCGGCTGGCCGAAGACGCCACGCATGTTCCCGTTTGGGGTGAGCTCCTCGCGGATCGCGACACGCCGGTCACCGCCTTTCGGAAGGTGCACCGGGGCACCCACGGCTGCCTCCTCGAGAGCGCCGAAGGGGGCGAGCGGTGGGGCCGCTTCAGCTACATCGCCACCGATCCGGCGGCGGTGATCGAGGCGCGCGGACGCCACGTCCATATTGAATGGCGCGATGGTCGTGTGGTGGATCACGAGGACGTCGATCCGCTGTCCTTCCTGCGAGACTTGCTGGGGCAGTATCGTGTCGCCACGGTGCCGGGGCTGCCTAGGCTGACCGGGGGACTGGTCGGTTATCTGTCCTACGACGCCGTTCGTTGGATCGAGCGTCTGCCGAACCCGCCGCCGGATGACCTCGGTCTGCCGGATATGGTGTTCCTGCTGGTCGACACGGTCGTGGTGTTCGACAATCGCGAGCAGAAGGTTCTCCTGGTTTCGCATGCGGAGGTGAGCGACCCGAAGCGGCGCGATGCGGGATATCGGGCGGCGGTCGCGCGCGTCGAGGAGTTGGCGACGCGGCTGGATGCGACGACGCCGGATCTCCCGGCTCGCTTCCAGCTCGCGGAACCCCGTAAGTCGGAATCGACGCTCACGCCGGAGGGCTACAAGAAGCTCGTCGAGGACGCGAAGGAGTACATCCGAGCGGGTGACATCATTCAGGTGGTGCTCTCCCAGCGGTTCTCGCATGAGACGACCGCGACACCGTTCGACGTCTACCGTTGTTTGCGAGCCATCAATCCGTCGCCCTATCTGACGCACCTCGAGCTCGGTGACACGGCCATCGTGAGCGCGTCTCCCGAGGTTCTGGTGCGACTCGAGGACGACCGGATGATGGTTCGGCCCATCGCCGGTACGCGGCCTCGCGCGGCCTCGCCCGAGGAGGACGATCGACTCGCAGAGTCGCTGCTCGCTGATCCGAAGGAGCGTGCCGAGCACGTCATGTTGCTCGACCTCGGTCGAAACGACGTCGGGCGCGTGGCGTTGCCGGGTACCGTGAAGGTGACCGAGAGTTTCGTGATCGAGCGCTACTCGCACGTGATGCACATCGTTTCGAATGTCGAGGGTCGCGTCGCCGCCGGCTTCGATGCGTTCGACGCATTTCGGGCTGCCTTCCCGGCCGGCACGCTCTCGGGCGCGCCGAAGGTCCGGGCGATGGAGATCATCGACGAGTTCGAGCCATGTCGACGTGGAATCTACGGCGGCGCGATCGGCTACTTCGGGTTCTCCGGCTCGATGGACATGGCGATCACGATCCGGACGGCCTTGATGAAGGATGGGAAAGTCCACGTCCAGGCGGGAGCAGGAATCGTTGCCGACTCCGATCCCCAAAGCGAGCACGAGGAGTGCGAGCGGAAGGCGCAGGCGGTTCTCACGGCAGCGGCGATGGCCGAGAAGTTTGCCGAGTTCGAGGACGAGGAGTCGAGCGAATGATCCTCATGATCGATAACTACGACTCGTTCACCTACAACCTCGTTCAGTATCTGCGGGAGCTGGGTGCAGAGGTCGAGGTCCATCGCAATGACGCGATCACCCTCGAAGAGATCGACAAGAAGGTGCCGGCGGGGATCGTGCTCTCCCCGGGGCCGTGCACGCCGGCGAAGGCGGGCGTGTCTGTGTCGGTGGTGAAGGAGTTCGCTCCGCGGATTCCCATGCTCGGGGTTTGTCTGGGGCACCAGTCGATTGGAGCGGCTCTGGGCGGCGACATCATCCGGGCGTCGCGCATCATGCACGGCAAGGTCTCGAACATTCACCACGAGGGAGTCGGCGTGTTTCAGGGTTTGTCCGCACCCTTTGAGGCGACGCGGTACCACTCGCTGGTCATCGATCGTGAGACGTTGCCCGAGGAGCTCGAGGTCACGGCTTGGACCGAGGGCGAGGGCGACGAAGAAATCATGGGTATCCGGCACCGCGAGTGGCCGCTCGAGGGGGTGCAATTTCATCCCGAATCGATCCTGACGCTCGAGGGAAAGGCACTGCTCCAGAATTTTCTGGACCGGGTGCCGGGAGCGAGCACGTGAGCGACGCGCTCCGGACGGCGTTGGCGCATCTCGTCGACCATGAAGAGGTCGATGCCGACGCGACCGCAGCGGCCGTGGACGTGATCATGCGAGGCGCGGCCTCGCCCGCGCTGGTCGGAGCGTTCCTCGGCGCGATGGGTGCCCGAGGAGTGACCGTCGGACAGGTGGTCGGTGCCGCCCGGACGATGCGCGCTCACGCGGACGCGGTGTCCACGGGTCGTTCCCCTCTGGTCGACAATTGCGGCACCGGGGGCGACGGCGGCAGCACGTTCAGCATCTCGACGGGTGCGGCGCTCGTCTGCGCGGGAGCCGGGGCGGCGATGGCCAAGCACGGGAACCGAGCGGCCTCGGGAAAGTTCGGTGGGGCCGACGCGCTCGAGGCGTTGGGTGTGAACATCGAAGTATCGGCGGACGTGATGGGTCGCTGTCTCGACGAAGTTGGGATGGCGTTCCTATTCGCGCGGCGCCTCCATCCGGCGATGCGCTACGTCGCGCCCGTGCGCTCCGAATTGGGCATTCGCACGATCTTCAATCTCCTTGGGCCGCTCACGAATCCGGCGGGGGTACGTCGCCAGGTGATCGGCGTCGCGGCGCCGGAGGCTCTCCGCCTGATCGCAGGTGCTCTGGCCGAACTGGGTTGTGACCACGCGCTGGTGATTCACGGTCGCGACGGCCTGGATGAGGTGTCCCTCGAGGCGCCCGTCGATGTCATCGAAGTGCGAGACGGTGCGGTTGCCGAGTTCGTTATCGACGCCGAGGCCTTTGGGCTCGACGCGGCGCCGCGCGGAGCCGCTCGCGTCGACACTCTCGACGATTCCGTCCGCGTGTTGCGAGAGATTCTCGACGGTCAGGCGGGGCCGCGGGCCGACATCGTTCTTGCGAACGCCGGCCTCACCCTCTACGTCGAGGGCCGCGCTCC
Organism: Candidatus Binatia bacterium; assembly: GCA_029243485.1. NCBI lineage: Bacteria > Candidatus Binatota > Binatia (SeqCode) > Binatia bacterium. Next base: position 163,140 of record JAQWRY010000032.1, read on the forward strand.
GACCTTTGCCGAGGGCACCCGGATCGCGCGAGAGGCGGTGGAGTCCGGTGCGGCGCGAGATCTGTTGCGACGGCTGGTCGCGTTCACGAGCGCACCGCAGGGTGGCTCGGGGAATGCTACGGATTGACCATGGCCGACCGTCGTCCAGACGCGCCCGATATTCTCGCCAAGATCGCCGCGCACGAGCGGAGACGTTTGGCGGACGCTCGTGTTCGGGTCCCGGTGGCGGAGTTGCAGGCGGCGCCGGGCTACTCGACCGAGCGCCGGGGGTTCGCGAAGGCCCTCGCGGCCAAGCGTCCCGCGGTCATCTCCGAGTGCAAGCGGCGCTCCCCGTCCAAGGGCGTGTTGCGGGATCCGTATGATCCGGCCCCGATTGCCCGGGCCTACGTGGCCGCAGGTGCGGCAGCGATCTCGGTCCTGACGAACGAAGAGTTCTTCGGCGGCACGCTGGATGATCTGCGCGCGGTCCGCGAGGCCGTGGAGATCCCGGTTTTGCGCAAGGACTTCACGATCGACCCCTACCAGCTTCACGAAGCGCGTGCGGCGGGTGCGGACGCGGTGCTTCTCATCGCAGCGATCCTACCCCCCGACGTGCTTCTTGCGCTCTACACCGCCGGCCGCGAGTTGGGGCTTGATGTCCTGGTCGAGGTGCACGACGAGCAGGAACTCGAAGGGGCGTTGCGCTGTGACGCCGCCGTTCTGGGCGTGAACAACCGCGATCTGCGTACCTTTGAGACCGATCTTGCTACGACCGAGCGGCTCGTAGACCGCGTCCCCGCGGGCCGGTTACTGGTGGCGGAGAGCGGCATCCGCGACGGAGCCGACCTCGCGCGACTCCAGGGCTCGGGTGTCCAGGCATTCCTCGTCGGTGAGGCGTTCATGACCGCGGAAGACCCAGGCGCCGCCTTGGGCGAGATGCTTCGCGGTGCGACCACGTGAGCGTGCGCGTGAAGATCTGCGGCGTCACGCGACCCGCAGATGCCGAGGCAGCGGTCTCGCTTGGCGCCGACATGGTCGGGCTGAACTTCTACGAGAAGAGCAAGAGATACCTGGAGCGAAGTGCAGCGGTGGAAGTCGCGCGCGCGATACCCGATCCGGTCTGGCGTGTTGGGGTGTTCGTGAACGCCTCTCGGGACGAGATCGAAGAGTTGCGCGTCGCGGTCGGGTTGACGGCGATTCAGTTGCACGGTGACGAGCCGCCCGAGATGGCGGAGAACTGGCCGTGCCCGGTCATCCGCACCGTTTGGCTGCGCGGTCCGACCGATGTCGATCGAGTTCTCGAGACACCGGCCACCGATTTCCTTCTCTGCGAAGGGCCGGCGGGTGGTGGTTACGGTGGCTCGGGCGAAACCTTCGACTGGAGCTGGGGGGAGGGCCTGCCGGCAGAGCGATTGTTCGTCGCGGGAGGCCTCGAGCCGACCAATGTAGCCGGAGCGATCCGGGCGCTACGGCCGTTCGCCGTCGATGCAGCGAGCGGCGTCGAGTCGTCGCCTGGAATCAAGGACATCACGAAAATGCGGGAGCTGATTCACAATGCCAAAGCTGCCTGATCGGGGAGGACACTTCGGGGAGTTCGGAGGGCGTTGGGTCAGCGAGACCCTGATGCCCGCCCTGCTCGAGCTCGAAGAGTCCTACGCCAAGATCCGACGAGACCCGGAGTTCAAGAAGGAGCTACGTGAGCTTCTTACGGAGTACGTTGGGCGCCCGACGCCGCTCACGCACGCCAAGCGTCTCTCCGACGAGCTCGGTGGCGCGCAGATCTATCTGAAGCGCGAAGATCTCTGTCACACCGGCGCGCACAAGATCAACAACACCATCGGCCAGGTGTTGATTGCGAGGCGGATGGGCAAGACCCGGATCATAGCCGAGACCGGTGCGGGGCAGCACGGGGTCGCGGCGGCTACCGCAGCGGCGTACTTCGGCCTCCCATGCGAAGTCTTCATGGGAGTCGAAGACGTGAAACGGCAGTCGCTGAACGTGTTCCGTATGAAACTGCTGGGTGCGTCGGTGCGTGAGGTGACCAGCGGGAGTCGCACGCTCAAGGATGCGATGAACGAGGCGCTTCGCGATTGGATCACCAACGTCGAGGATACGTATTACATGATCGGTTCGGCCGCGGGGCCGCACCCGTACCCGATGCTCGTTCGTGAATTGCAGAGCGTCATCGGCCAGGAGGCACGCAAGCAGATCCTCGCCAAGACGGAACGGCTGCCGGACGTTCTGATCGCCTGTGTCGGCGGCGGATCGAACGCGATCGGTCTGTTCTACCCGTTCCTCGCCGACACCGGCGTTCGCGCCATCGGCGTGGAAGCGGCGGGCCTCGGAGTCGACTCCGGCCGGCACGCGGCGACACTCACCGCAGGGAAGCCCGGCGTCTTGCACGGCGCGCGGTCCTACCTCTTGCAGGATGAGCTCGGCCAGGTGCAGGAAGCCCACTCGGTCTCGGCGGGGCTCGATTACCCCGGCGTCGGGCCCGAGCACTCCTACCTTCGTGAGCACGGTCTCGCGACGTACGTTACGGCAACCGACGATGAAGCGCTCGACGCTCTGGAGAAGGTCGCGCGGACCGAGGGCATCATTGCTGCCCTGGAGACCGCACATGCGCTGGCCCACACGATTCGCCTGGCGCCGACTCTGGGACGCGACAAGACGATCGTCGTGAGTCTCTCCGGCCGTGGTGACAAGGACATGGGGACTATCTCGGACTTGCGTGGTGAGAAGATCTCGGAGCCGGCCTCGTGAGTACTCGTACGAACCGACGGCTCGCCGCGACCTTCCAGAAACTGAAGAAGCGCGACGAAGCGGCCTTCATTCCGTTCCTCATGGCTGGCGACGGGGGCCTCGACACCACGGATCGGCTCCTCGATGCGGTCGTCGAGTCGGGCGCCGATGTGATCGAGCTCGGCGTGCCCTTCTCGGATCCGATGGCGGACGGTCCGGCGCTCCAGCGAGCGGCGGAACGCGCCTTGGCCGCCGGTACGACCCTGCCCGGCATTCTCGACCTCGTCGTTCGATTCCGCCGGCGCTCAGACGTTCCGATCGTCTTGTTCGGGTACGCGAACCCCTTCCTGTCCTTTGGGCCGCAGCAACTCGCGAAGGCGGCCGCGACCGCGGGGGTGGACGGTCTCCTCTGCGTGGACATGCCTCCCGACGAAGCGGATGTGCTGAGGCTTCCCTTGCGCGAGCAGAGCGTCGACATGATCTTCCTGCTTGCGCCGACGAGCACCCCGGCGCGGATCCAGCGCGTCCTTCGTGGGGCAGCGGGCTTCGTATACTTCGTTTCGGTCGCAGGGGTCACCGGCGTCAAAGCCGCTAACACCGAGGCGATCGCCGGGCTGGTCGGAGAGATCCGCGGTCAGGCGAAGCTGCCGGTCGGCGTCGGATTCGGCATCACGAAGCCGGAGCAGGCGCGCGACGTTGCCGCGATTGCCGACGCCGTCGTCGTCGGGACCGAGCTCACGCGCTTGGTAGAGGGAGCGGCCAACACGGCCGAGGCGGTCGAAAAGGTGGGTGCCCTCACGCGTGAGATGAAACAGGCGACACGCCGAGCCCGGTGACGTACTCCGAGACCATCGAGTATCTCTATGGCCTCGAGGCGTCTCGTGGTTGGGATCTGAAGCTCGAACGCGTGCGCGCAGCGCTTGATGCGTTGGGTCGTCCGCAGAGCGCATTCCCGTCGCTGTTGATCGCAGGAACGAACGGGAAGGGGACGACCGCTGCCTTGGTCCATAGTGCTCTGGTGGCAGCTGGGCACCGCGTGGGTGTGTACACCTCACCGCATCTGGTCCGCTTTACCGAGCGGATCCGGGTGGGCCACACTGAAATCGATGAGGACGCCGTCGTGCTCGGCGTTGCGAAGATCCGCGCGTGCGCTTCGCCCGAGACCACGGGGCTGACGTTCTTTGAGATGGCGACCCTTCTTGCCTTTCTGACGTTCGCCGAGGCGGCCGTCGACGTCGCCGTGCTGGAGGTCGGGCTCGGTGGGCGCCTCGACGCGACCAACGTCGTGGAGCCGGTCGGTTCCGCCATTACGAGCATCGGGTTGGATCACCAGAACTACCTCGGCAGCACCCTCGGACAGATTGCACTGGAGAAGGCGGGCGTGATGCGCCCGGGCCGGCCGACCGTGCTTGGTGCGGGCCTGCCTGAGGAGGCGGCCGAGGCTCTTGCCGCGCGCGCCGCAGAGGTTGGCGTCGAACTCGTCTGCGCGTCGACGTACGTCGATGCCGTGCCGCCGGTCGGGATCGAAGGACGGCGCCTCCGGGACGACGGCGCGGTGGCGCTCGCCCTTCTCGATCTGCTGCAGGCGGCGCATCCGGACCTGGCGGTTGGCTCCGACGACCGGTGCCGCGGGTTCCGGGACGTTCGGTGGCCTGGCCGGCTCGAGGTGCTGCCGGGTGATCCACGCTTGATTCTCGACGGCGCGCACAACGCTGAGAGCATGCGCTCGCTCTGTGCCGAATTGCCTCGTTTGGCGGGCGGAGAGGCCCGTCTCGTGTTCGGCGCTCTTGCCGACAAGCCGTGGAAGGAGCTGGCAGAGATGCTCCGGCCGCACGTGCGGGAAGTCGCGGTGGTGCCCGTGCAACAGCCGCGGGGAGTCCCGCCCGAGCACCTCGCAGCCGCCTTCGCACCACATCACCCGACCCGCGTCGATTCGGCGCCCAGTGTGGCGATCGAGCGTTTCGCCCGAGAAGATGCCACGGTGCCGATCGTGGCGACGGGATCACTCTTTCTGGTCGGGGAAGTTTATGCCGGACTTCTCGTGAAGTCCGGACGCAGGAGCGTATACGATCCGATCGTGACGGAGGCGCGCGCGTGATCGTTCGTCACACAGCGCGACTGCTCTGCGCCCTCCTGGTTCTGTCGGCTCTGGTTCGCGCAGCGACAGCGCAGCCCACGGTTCAGATGGGTCGTGGGCTCGGGTCCGAGGAAGTTACGATCGACGCCGACAGCATCACGTACGACCAGGACGGTTCTCAGCTCCGGGCGGAAGGTGATGTCGTCATCAGCAGCGGCTGGAGCGTGCTCGCCGCAGACCGCATTTCGGTTCGTCGCGCGACGGGCGAGGCCGAGGCGGTCGGCGACGTGCTTCTCGAGGACCCCGAGGCGCGCGTTCGGGCAGAGCGCGCTTGGGTCGAGCTCGACGACGAGACCGGTTATCTCGTGAACGGCGAAGTTCATCTCCGCCGGTCGCGCTTCCTGATGTCCGGCGAGCGGCTCGAGAAGGGTCTGGGACAGAGCTACCGCATCTGGAACGGCGAGCTCACGACCTGTTTGTGCGACGAAGGCGCGCCGGACTGGAGCATCGAGGGCGATCAGCTCGAGCTCGGCCTCGGCGGTTGGGGCGAGGTTCGCGGTGGCACGTTCAAGGTGAAGGACATCCCGATCCTTTACCTTCCGTACGGGTTGTTTCCGGTGCGCCGCGAGCGGCAGAGCGGCTTCCTCTTCCCGCGCTTCGGGATTTCCAGCAGCCGCGGCTTCCAGTACGTGCAGCCCTTCTATTGGGCGATCGACAAGAGCAGTGACGCGACGATTTCGCTCGACGTCGAGACCAAGGCGCGAATCGGTCTCCTGGCTGACTACCGTTACGTCATGTCGCCGACCGCGGGTGGCTTCCTCAGCGCGACCTACTTCAGTGAATTCAATCCGGAGCAGGAGGAGCGGGACGCCGTCGACATCGACGACATTCAGGACCCGTCCATTCCGAAGAACCGCTGGAGCATCATCGGCCATCATCAGCAGAGCGGGCCCCTCGGCAGTCGGATCTACGCGCGGCCCTTCTACGTGAGCGACAACTTGTTCCTGCGGGACATGAACACGTTGTCGTACATCCCCGCGACGAATCTCTTCCTCACCACGATCCGCTACACGACATCGGACGTCGGCCTGGTGAAGGTGGGGCCGTGGGGTGAGTTCAAGGCAGACGCGAAATGGTTCCAGGCTCTGCGCACCAAACAGAGCCGACAGCCGCAGCCGGTGCCTAACCTCACGTTGCGTCTGCGTGAGCGATTCTTCCAGCTCGTGACCGGGCGGTTGAACACTCAGGGCATCTACTACTACCGGGCGCCCCTTTCGTCCGGGCCCCGCCTCGACATCGCGCCCGAGGTGAGTGTGCCGTACCGCCTTGGGCAGTACGGGTTCGGGTCCGCCCGTCTGCAGTTGCGAGAGACGCTCTATTACCTCGTGAACAACAAGCTCCCCGTCGGCTTCGAGCAAGAGGACGGGACGCTCCGGACACGAGAAGTCGAGCGGTTCCAACATCGGGAGACCCTTCGGGCGCAGGTGAACTTCCGGTCTGAGGTGTCGCGCGTCTTCAGTTTCGAAGACAGCAAGATGCGGAAGCTGAAGCACACGATCGAGCCGTACGTCAGCTACCTCTACGTCCCGTTCACGAATCAGGAAGATCTGCCGGTCTACGACTTCGTCGACCGCATCAACGCGCGAAACCTCATCACGTACGGATTCCTGAGTCGCTTCGTCGGCAAGTTCGGTGGCATGAAGCAGGAGTTCGCTCCTCCCGAGGAGGAGGGCGCGATCCCGTACGCCGAATCGCTGATAGGAGATGATCCGTACGCCCAAGTGATGCCGCAGATGCTCGCGGGTGGTCGCGCGGGGCAGGTCCGGGAACTCGGCCGAATCTCAGTTCAGCAGAGCTACGCGATCTCTAACTCCACGACAGTGTCGGTCGACGATCCCAGGGTTCGGTCGAACTTCTCGGGCGTCGATTTGTTCGGGCGGATCACGCCGGTCGGCTGGGGCGGCATAACGAGCCAGGCGGTGTACTCCGTTCTCGACAACAAGTTCGTGTTCGCGAACGTCGGAGCGAACATCTTCGATCCCCGACCGATCGAGGGTGAAGGGGATCTCTTCCAGCCGCAGCTCCGGCCGGTGAACTCCGCGTCGGTTTTCTATCAGTTCAACACGAACGGCGCGGTCGAGAACCTCAACTTCGCCACGACGCTGCGACTCACCAATCACCTCGCCGTCTCGTATCTCGGTCGCTTCGATGGAGATTCGGGCCAGTTCCTCGAGAACTGGGCAGGGTTTCGAATCATCTCCGGGTGTGACTGTTGGGTGCTCGACGCGGCGCTCGTCGACCGTGCGAACCCCGATGAGATCGAGTTCCGGTTCCGGTTCTCACTCATCGGCCTCGGGACGTTCGGGCAGTCGCCGTTCGCCGAGTTCAACAACGCGTTCCCGACTCCGACCTCGGAAGGCCCGGACTTCGGAGCCAGCTATTGAGCGATGCGACGGCACCGGTGCTCTCGGTCGTGATCCCGGCCTATCGCGCCGCGGGGACGATTGGAGACTGCCTCGCGTCGCTGTGCGTACAGTGGGAGCCGCCGCCCTTTGAAGTGGTGGTCGTGGACAGCTCTCCAGACGATGCGACCGAGCGGATCGCCCGCCCGTTTACGCGAGAGGTAGGGGGGCGTCTCGATCTGCGCGTGATCCGCCGCGAGACGCAGACGCATCCCGGGACGGCGCGTAATCTCGGCGTCGACAGCGCCCGAGCTTCGAGGCTGCTGTTTCTCGATGCCGATTGTGTGGCGTTTCCCGACTTACTGGCGCGCGCCGTCGTGGCGCTGGACGCGGGGGCGGCCGCCGTCGGCTCGGCGATCTTCCTACCGGAGCACGTGGCCGCGTCGGCGCGGATCCGCCATCTTCTCGAGTTCAAGGAATCCCTCCCCGGAGTGCCTGAACGCGCGACGTGGCAGATCCCATCCGCCTGCGTGGCCTTCGATCGCGCGGTCTTTGAGCGCTACGGCGGATTCCCGGATGCGCGGGCGTCCGAGGATTGGCTCCTGAACTGGACGCTCTGGCAGGCCGGCGAGACGATGATCTTCGATCCGCGGATGCGTATCCGCCACCGGACGCCGGCGGGATGGGTGGCTCTGCTGCGCTACGCACGTCTGCTCGGGTTCGCCTCGGGGCGGGCCCGTCTTCGAGGCGGGCTGCCCGGTCAGTGGGTCGTCGAGCGGCCGTGGCTGGCTGCGGCGCTGCCGTTTGGCCGAACGGCCCGCGCCCTGTGGTGGTGCGCTCGCTACGCACCTTCCCAGTTCCTGTTCCTGCTGCTTGCGTGGCCGGCGTATTTCGCCGTCGCGGTGGTCTGGGCGCGAGCCTTTGCCGAGGGTGTCCAGCCGAGTCCGAAGGAGGCATCCTCGTATGAAGCGACATGAGTTCTCAGGAGACCTTGCCTGAACTCCTGCGGCAACGTACCAATGGAAGACTGATGTCACGCCAGGTGCCGAAACCCTGGGGCCACGAGTTGATCTGGGCAGAAACCGATCGCTACGTGGGAAAAATCCTGCACGTGAAGGAAGGGCAGGCGCTCTCCCTGCAGTACCACGAGCAAAAGGACGAGACGATTTATATCTTGTCCGGGAAGCTTCGCTTCGAGTACGGCCCACTCGACGATTCTCCCCTGAAGGAAGTGATCCTCGAACCGGGGGACACGTTCCACATCACGCCGCACCTCAGGCACCGCATGATCGGAGCTTCCGACTGCGACGTGCTCGAGGTTTCCACGCCGGAACTTGAAGACGTCGTCCGCTTGGACGACCGATACGGTCGGGCGGGGACCTGAAGAAGAAGGAGGAGCGATCATGGCCGAGCGCGTTGCGCTGATCACCGGGATTACCGGGCAGGATGGCTCCTATCTGGCCGAGTTCCTTCTGGAGAAGGGGTACAAGGTCGCGGGTACGGTTCGGCGGTCGAGTACCGAGAACTTCTCGCGCATCGAGCACATCCGCGATCGCATCCAGCTCGAGCAGGCCGACCTCCTCGATCAGTACTCGCTGCTCGACGCCCTGAAGCGGGTCGAGCCGGACGAAGTGTACAACCTCGCTGCGATGTCGTTCGTGCCGACGTCGTGGTCGCAGCCCGTTCTCACGACGGAGTTCGACGCGGTAGGCGTCACCCGGATCCTCGAGGCGATCCGCCTCGCCAATCCGAAGATCAAGTTCTACCAGGCATCGTCCAGCGAGATGTTCGGGAAGGTGCGCGAGGTTCCCCAGAAGGAGTCGACGCCATTCCATCCCAGGAGCCCCTACGGTGTGGCCAAGGTGTACGGCCACTACATCACGGTCAACTATCGCGAGAGCTACGACTTGTTCGCGTGCTCCGGGATCCTGTTCAATCACGAGTCGCCCCGGCGCGGCCTCGAGTTCGTCACTCGCAAGGTGACCGACGGCGTTGCGCGGGTGAAGCTCGGACTCGCGTCGGAACTGAAGTTGGGCAATCTGGACGCTCGCCGAGACTGGGGGTTTGCGGGCGACTACGTGAAGGCCATGTGGCTGATGCTCCAACAGGACGCCCCCGATGACTACGTCATCGCCACGGGTGAGCAGCACACGGTCGAAGAGTTGGTCGACGTTGCGTTCGCCCACGTCGGTCTCAATTGGAAGGAATTCGTGAAGCAGGACCCCGCGTTCTACCGTCCTGCCGAGGTTGAGACGCTCCTCGGAGATTCGACACGCGCCCGTACGGAGTTGGGCTGGGAGCCCGAGTGCTCTTTCCATCAGCTCGTCGAGATGATGGTCGACTCCGACATGGCGGCGCTCTCGGCAAAGCTCTAGGTTCTTTCAGCTCATGCGTGTTCTGATCCTCGGCGTCACCGGGTTCGCCGGCGGTTACCTAGCCAAAGAGCTGGTACGTGGTGGCGACGAGGTCTGGGGCGCGGCCCGGGCCCGCCCCGATGGCAGATTCTCGAAGGTCGTCGAGGCAGGGGGCAACGGGTTTCCGATGCTGTCCTGCGACATCACCGACGCCGCATCCGTGTCGACGGCGCTCCAGCAGAGCCGTCCCGATGCCGTCGCGATGCTGGCGGGGCTCGCCTTTGCGCCGGTTTCCTTCCTGGACCCTGCGGCGGCCTATCGCGTCCACGCGGTCGGTGCGGTCAACGTGATGGAGGAGGTCGTGCGTCTCGATCCCGGGATTCGCGTTCTGCTCGTGACGTCGAGTGAGGTGTACGGAGCCGTTGAGGCGGATCAGCTTCCGGTGACCGAGGAGACCCCGTTACGCCCGAATTCGCTGTACGCCGCGAGCAAGGCTGCTGCGGATCTGGCCGGTCGGGCATTCGCGCTCTCCAAGGGGGCAAACGTCGTCCGGGTTCGGCCCTTCAATCACACCGGGCCCGGCCAGAAGCCGGACTTCGTCTGCCCCGATTTCGCCTCGCAGATCGCGGCGATCGCACAAGGTAGGAAGGATCCGGTCATGGAAGTCGGGAATCTCGCGCCGAGGCGGGATTTCACCGATGTTCGCGACATCGTGCGGGGTTATGCGGCCGCCCTGGAGAAGGGGCGAGCTGGTGAGGCGTACAACTTGTGCCAGGGCCGGGCGATCGGAATCGGCGAGATATTGAGTGACCTCTGCGGTCTTGCGGGCGTGGACCCCGAGATCCGGACGGCCGACCACCGCAAGCGAGCCGCTGAGGTGAACGCCCACTGGGGGAGTGCCGAAAAGGCCCGATCCGAGCTGGGTTGGCAGCCGGAAGTGCCTTGGTCCAAGACCCTCAAGGATCTTCTCGCGGCATCGATGGCTGAATCTTCCTCCCGTCCGGGCGTCTGATCCGCGAGGAGGGGGGGCTCGTCCTCGGGGCAAGAAGTGCCGAGAAATGGCGGCATCTGCGCCTCCGTGCTACTTAGAAGAGGGGTCTGTCGCTGGTGGAACCGCAACTGAAGTCGCTCGAAGAGATCCTGGTCGAGCGCGGGCGCGTCAGCCCCGAAGACCTGAGGAAGGTTCGCCGCCTCCAGGCGGAGCGGGGTGAGCGGATTGAACGGCTCCTCCTCGACCTTGGTTTCGTCTCCGAAGACGACCTCCTCCCGGTCTACAGCGAGCATCTCGGCGTCCCTCTCGTCGCGCGCAAGGACCTGCCGAACGATGCGATCGAGGTGCCCGGCCTTAACGTGAAGTTCCTGCGTCACGCCAAGATCCTCCCGGTCGCGATGGCCGATGGCACGCTCACCGTCGCGATGGCGGACCCCGGCGACCGCGATGCCTTGCACGGGTTGTCCGTGGTGACCGGCTGCATAGTGAACGCGCTCCTCGCCAAAGAGAAGGACGTCACCGAGGCCCTCGAGGTCTGCTACGGCGACCACGGCGCGGGCGAGAACGCCGAAGACGGTGATGGCCTGGTCGAGTTCCTCTCCGAAGACGAAGAAGACGTCGACCACCTCCGCGACCTTGCGAGTGAGGCGCCGGTCATCCGCTTCGTGAACGTTCTGATCAACCGCGCCGTCGAGTCGCGCGCGTCGGACATTCACATCGAGCCGTTCGAGAACGAGCTGAAGGTCCGGTACCGCATCGACGGCGTTCTACAAGATGTGGATGCGCCGCAGCGTCGCCTTCAAGCGGCCATCGTCTCGCGCATCAAGATCATGGCGAAGCTCAACATTGCGGAGCGACGCCTGCCGCAGGATGGTCGCATCAAGCTCCGCATGATGGGCAAGGAGATCGACCTTCGCGTTTCCACGTTGCCGACGTTGTACGGCGAGAGCGTCGTGCTTCGTATTCTCGACCGCGGCTCGATCGTGCTCGATCTACAGAAGCTCGGCTTCCCGCCCGACACCCGCAAGGAGTGGGAAGACCTGATCGTCAAGCCGTACGGCTTGGTTCTCGTCACCGGGCCGACCGGCAGCGGTAAGACGACCACGCTCTATGGTTCCCTCAACCAGGTGAACTCGCCGGACAAGAAGATCGTGACGATCGAGGATCCGGTCGAATACCAGCTCGATGGCGTCAATCAGATCCACGTGAAGCCGCAGATCGGGCTCACCTTCGCGAACGGCCTGCGCTCGATCGTCCGTCAGGATCCCGACGTCATCATGATCGGTGAGATTCGCGACGCCGAGACTGCCGAAATCGCGGTCCAGGCGGCACTCACGGGCCACCTCGTTTTCTCGACCCTGCATACGAATGACGCCGCCGGTGCGATCGCGCGCCTGCTCGAGATGGGCGTCGAGGACTACCTTCTCGCATCGTCACTCCTCGGTGTGCTCGCTCAGCGCCTCGTTCGCAACATCTGCCCCGAATGTCGGCGCGAGGTCCAAGGGATCGTCGCTGCGCCGACGGTCGGTCGGGCCCTTGCGGGCTCCGGGACTGTCCCCGATGCGATTGCCACGGGGAAGCAGTACCAGGGCGACGGCTGCGAGAGCTGCAGCAGCACGGGCTTCCGCGGCCGAAGTGGCATCTACGAGTTGCTTCTGGTCGACGACCCCGTCCGGAACCTGATCTTGAAGCGCGCCTCCGCCGATGCCGTGCGCGAGCAGGCGATCGAAAGCGGCATGCGCATTCTGCGAGACGATGGCTGGCTGAAGGTCTCGGAGGGAACGACGACCGTCTCCGAGATCATCCGGGTCACGCGCGACTGAGATGGCCGAGCCGCGACGAACGCAAGACGGCGAACCAGGCCTGGTTCGCACCCGGACCGATGCGGATCAAGCCGATGTTCCGGATCTGACGCTGGTCTTCCCGCTACACAACGAGCGATCGAGCCTTGCCCTGTTGGTCGAGGAGTGTCGCGCGGTCCTAGACGATCCCGCTCTCGATTGGTCGGCGCTCGGCCTCGAGGCGGGAACGGATTCGCCCACCTGGGAGCTCATCTTTGTCGATGACGGTTCGAGCGATGGCTCGTTCGAACTCCTGCGAGGCTTGTCGGTGGACAACCCCGAGATTCGTGCGTATCGTTTGCGGCGGAATCTGGGAAAGGCGGCGGCGCTGTCCGTGGGCTTCTCACACGCCCGTGGGGAAGTCGTAGTCACTCTCGACGCGGATCTGCAGGACGATCCACGCGAGATTCCGCGGATGCTGAAGGTTCTGGCGCTGGGCTACGACCTGGTGAGCGGCTGGAAGCGTAAGCGCCATGATTCGCAGGCACGGGTCGTTGCCTCGAAGATGTTCAACATGGCCGTCCGCTCGGTGTCCGGCATCGAGCTTCACGATCTGAACTGCGGCTTCAAGGCCTATCGAAACTGGGTCGTGCGGGACGTGCGGATCTACGGCGAGCTTCATCGCTTCATCCCGGTGATCGCGGCCTGGAAGGGCTACGCGGTCGGCGAGATCGAAGTACAGCACCGGCCGCGCCGCTTCGGACGATCACGCTACGGCTGGGGGCGCGCGTTTCGCGGCATGATGGACCTCGTCACCGTCATGTTCTTGACGCGTTTCGATGCGCGCCCGGCGCACTTCTTCAGCCTGCCGGGTGCCTTCCTCATGGCGATCGGCTTTTCGGTGATCGGCTACGTGACGATGCTCCGGCTGGTCTACGGGCACATCCTGCAGCGGCATCCGTTGCTGATCTTTGGCGTTCTGGTATCGCTCGCCGGTCTTCAGCTCTTCACGAGCGGTCTTCTCGGCGAGATGCTCGCGGCGCACTTCCAGCGCGACGACGACCCCTCGATCATCCACGAACGGATCGAGTGAGTTCGAGCAGCTGGTCGGCGCGGCGCTCCCACGTGTGATCGGCGAGAAAGCTGCGCACGAGATCTCGCGGAAACGGCTCGCGGGCGACTCGCTGCACTGCCTCGGCGAACCCGTCGGCGTCGTCCGCAATCGTGACCCCGGGGACCCCTTCGAGATCGGGTAGGCGCGTCGAGACGACTGGCCGTTCCATTGCGAGGTACTCGAAGACTTTGAGTGGGCTGACGGCTGCGCTGAGCCGGCTGGGAGCGAACGGCACGATCGCAACGTCGGCGGAACGAAGAAGCCCGGGGACCACATGCCTTTCCCGTGGCCCGTGCGTGCGGATGTTCGCCGCGCGCGGCATCGTCTGGTCGCCTTGTGGACCGATGAGATGGATGGTGGCCGCCGGGCATCGCTTCGCGAGGTGTTCGATGAGATCGAGATCGACCCACTCGCCCCACAGCGCCCCGACGTACGCGACCGTCGGATCGCCCCTCTCGAGTTTTTCGGACGAGACCTCGCTGCGACCGAAACGGCCGAGATCGATCGCGTTCGGCAGCAGCGCGACGTCGCGGCCGCTGCGCGCCGAGAGCTCGTCTCGCAGAAGCTTCGCGCTGGCGACCAGGTGGTCGGCTTCTCGGAGCACGCGCTCTTCGACAGCGCGGTCGTACCACCCGGTTCCGAGAGAACCGTCCCAGACGTCGATGGCATCGTAGATCAGCGGGCCGTCCCCAGCGCCGCTGCGCGCGAGTTCGTACAGGCGAGGGTGGGGTGCTTCGAGCAGAACGACGTCGGCCGGGGCTGCTTGGCGGAATGCGGGCGGGGAGTCGATGTGGTGAGCGTCCACACCGCTGATCTGCGGCTGTGATCGCCGTGGCCAGGGGAAGACGGGCAGAGCCCAAAGCCATTCGATCTCGAAGCCTCGCCGGTGGAGTTCGGCGGCGATCTGCGCAGGCCGGCTTCCGCCACCGGTGTCTTCCGGCGGAACCAGTGAGAGAACACGTGCGCGGCCCGTGCGGTCGGATGCCCTCGCGGTGAACGGAGTCTCGCGCAATCGCCGTTCGGGGAGCAGCCGAAAGAGCATCTGCTCTCGAAGCCATCGTTTGACGGGCGCGTTCGCCTCGCCGGCGTGGAGCCACTGGTCTACGACGGCGTCGATGCCGGGTTGGCTGTACCACGCGCTCTTGAGGCGGTGAGACAACCGTTTGGTGGTGGCGGGCCGCTTCATCACGGGCGGCCGGACCGACCGACATCAGGCCGCGCGAACAGGCGTGCATCCGAGTCGGGCAGGGGGACGTCGGCCCAGTGCTGAGAGAGATCTTCTAGGAACGCCTCCGAGTTGGTCAGCAACTCGGGGAACGGAACGTACACGTAGTCGGCGCTCGCGAGCGCGCGCGACACCTGCAGCGGGCTCGCGGCCACACTCTTCTCCATGATGGTTTCGTTCACGGCGCCCGCGAGCGAGAAGGTCTGTCCGCGTCGATCGCAGTAGTACAGGACGGTGCCGCCTCGATCCGCCAGGACGAGCATGTCCGCCGCCGGGTTCGTCGCGGCGCGCACCTGGGCGCAGTCCGCGAGGAGGCTTCCGTATTGCGCCGGAGGGCGGGACGCCGCGCGCGCTTCGAGCAGCGCGCCGGTGATGAGCAGCGCGATCAGAGTCGCGGTGGTTGCACGCACCGCCGGCCTGCGTTCGGCGCTCCAGGTGAAGACCTGCTCGAGGCCGCGCGCGATGAGGAGGGCGGCGGTCGGGACCAGTGCGAGTTGGTAGTACTCGGTGCCGCGCGAGAGGTCGTCGAACATCCGGGGTGCGAAGACGAGGCATTGCAGCACGACACCACCACCCCACAGCATCAGAGCACGTTCCACCGTCCGGAATCGCCGCCCGCGCAGCGTGCCGAGGACCGCGAGGAGGGCACCTATCGGGGTGAAGACCATCATCAGCGCCTGCCGTCCGATCTCGAGGTAGAGGCCGGGGTGAAGGAGAAGGCCCGGTGCGATCCACCCCTCGGCCACAGTCGCTCCGGGAACCGGATGCACGCGGTGGATCTGCGCGGCATGCAGGTACCACAGCCCGGCGAGGCCGAGGGCCGCGAGCGCCGTGCCGATCAGGGCCGCACTTTGGCCGGTCGATGGCTTCGGCGCCGCGTCGGTCGTTCCGGGGGCCAGGGTGAGGAGGGCCGCCGCGGGCCCGAGCCAGAAGGCCGAGTGGGGCTTCATCAAGAAGGCTGCCGTCACTAGCAGGCCGACCAGGCCGGTCACGCCGATCCCGGGCCGTCGTCGCCAGGCCGCGACCGCCGCCAGGGCAGCGAGAGACATGGCCACGGCCGGAGCATCGTTCATCGCGGCCCGGGAGTACACGATGCCCATGGGGGACAGTACGAACCACAGTCCAGCCCACAGGGCACCCCGGGGCCCCAAGGGGCGGCGGAGCAGCGCCGCGACGATGGGCAATGCGAGCAACCAGGCTGCGATCCCGATCAGGCGGAGATAGCGCTCGTCCACCTCGCCGGCCGCGGAGTAGGCGGCCGCTGCGAGGATCGGGACGACCGGGAACTCTTTCACGAAGTAGCCCGGCTTTCCAACGTCATCCACCCGGGGGCGGGTCCAGGTGGCTCGGCCGCGATGGAGGTTCCGGGCCACCATGGCGATGTGGGTCTGTTTGCCGGCCGCGCCCTCGAGAAGCGGCTCGGCGAGCCCCGGTAAGCGCACGAAGGCCCCGGCGAGGATCAATAGGGTCATCCATAGGGACCACTGGAGAGCGGCATTTACTCGAGCGCGGGCCACGGGTGAGATCTCTGGATATCGGCAAACCCTAAAGAATGCGACGGCGGTGGCCGAGGGAAGATTCAGGTCGGTCGGCGTTGTAAGGCGGACTGGAGTGAAAGATTTCTGTGCCGCGCGGCGTCTATCCTGGGCCCGGGAGGATGTTCGCCTCTCCGGCTTGGAATTGTTCGTGAAAAAAAGCCAGGAAATCTGGGCCAGACGCCCCCTCGACTCCGTTGCAATGACGTGGGGTGGCGGCTATTCTGTCCAGGATTACTGTCGTTTCGGGAGGAGATGTTGTTTTGGCCTCTTCCGCTGACGCGAGTACCGAGAGAAAAATGACGGAGGCTGTCCCGACCAATCGTAAGCCGCTCCTCTTTGGAGCACTCCTGGCCGTGGCCGGATTGTCGGCGGCACTGGTGCTCGGCTGGTCGCAGGCGATCTGGCCTCTAAATCAAGCGTCTTCAAAAGCGCTTTCTCGGCGAGTCCAGCAGTTTTGGGACCTGAAGACCGCTGGTGACGTGCTAGGTGCGTACTCCTACATGTCCGAGGCCTACCGACGCAGGGTGGCCCCGGCTGGTTTAGGGCGTGAAGGCCAGGGTTTGGTCATTCACACGGGCGCTAAAGTGCAGGAAATCGAGATCGAAGGGCAAACGGCAACCGTTCTCCTCGCTCTCAAACATCGGTTCAACAAGCGTCATTTCGCGGACATGGAGACGATCTCGCCCGTCGAGGAGCGTTGGGTGTTCGAGAATGGGGCGTGGTATCGGTGGCCATTTGGCATCAGGGGTTGAATAGAAGGGTAGTTTCGTTGTAACGGCACGGCGGGGGAGTAAGCGACTTGAGGGGCGTGGCATATTGTTGTCCCTGCAGGTACGGCAGTAGCGGGTCTCCCGCGCCATAAACGTAGGACCTAGGGAAGCCGCCGGGAGTGGGATTCGGGACCATCGGCGGAAGCGGTTGATCCGAGACTTTAGTGATAAGAGCTTTCCTGAGAGGAGGAAGGTTATGAAAGAGGAGGTAGTAATGAAGCTTAGGGGACCAACGTGGGCGTTGGTGGGGTTGGCCGCGGCTGGGTTCGTTGCCCTGTCGGCGTCGGCCTCGCTCGCGGTCAACAATATCTATGAGAGCGACTCGGGCCTGTCCGAGGGACTAAATGCGACTTATGCACCGTCGGGTCCGAACCTGAACCCGAATGGCATCGGTCAGTTCCTGCTCGGCTCGTACTACGATGTCCGTGTGGTGGATGGCGACTCGCAGATCAACAACATCCAGATCATCAACACCAACACGAACAACAGCACGCTTCCGGGCGGCGCATGTGACGACGACGACCGGATCGACGGCGTGAACGGTGGCGGTAGTTGCTACGACCCCGACGGCGGCATTCTTGCGAAGGTTCGCTTCCGCGAGTCGAAGACCTCCAAGGAGGTCCTGGACTTCGTCATCGCTCTTTCGTGTGGTGAGGTCTGGGCCGGTCGCCTTGCGCTGAACGGCACGACGGGCCTTCCCGAGATCTCCTCGTCGTTCCCGATCGTCACCAGCTTCAGCGGTGTCTCGGTCACGACGTCCCCGGCTTTCCGCGACAGCGCGCAGGGCTTCGCGCCGACCGGTATCCCGACGGGCCTCACGGCGGAGGACATCCAGCGTGGACACTTCGAAGTGGTCGCGATGGAGAGCCTCCCGTGTGAGCCGGACAGCGGCAAGCTGAGCCTGGACGGCAACGTCTGGACGCGCCCGCGGGGCACGCCTTCGAACGCCATTGGCGGCGAGGTCTTCCTTGTTCGCGCTGGCGCCGGCGTTTCTCACGCCTACAACCTGGAGGCGCTCTCGAACTTCGCGCCTTGGAACGAAGGCCCCGTCACTCCGGTGAACCTTTTCGCTGGCGACGCGCCGAAATTCTCGGACTGCACGGCTCTCGATCAGACTAGCGTTTCCCTCACCGGCGACCAGTGTGTCGCGGGTGCGAACATGGCGCTTTCGAAGAGCCGTTTGATTGCTCAGTACGATGTGGAAGACACCACGGCCGGCCGCACCTTGGTCGTCGTGACCTTCCCGACCAAGTACGAGAACTGCAACGCGACCAACGGCACGTGGACCGGCCCTCTGCCGGCCAACGGCCCGTTCGAGTGTGGAGCGACCGAAGAGGTCACGTGCACGATCTACGATCGCCTCGAGAACTTCTTCGAGGAAGAGGAAGGCTTCATCTCTCCGAGCCCGGAGGCTGGACGCTGCACTCTGAATCGTGAGGTCAACGTGATCCAGCTCGCGCAGTCCGCGGCGGATGCGGACGGCCGCGCCGACCAGGTCTTCGCGACCGGCAGCTTGCCGGCCGGCGACTCGGGCTGGTTGGACCTCGATCTCGCTCGCAACCTGAGCGGCACCGTGATTCACAAGCAGGTCATCGGTGACGGCGAGAACAACGTCCTGGGCATCTACATGGGCGGTTACCACGGTATGCCGACCGTGGGTCTGGTCATCCAGGAGTTCTTCAACGGGAGCGTCGGCGGCGTTTACGGCAACACCGTACCGCCTCTGTACGAGCAGACTCTGCTCCGTCCCGGCGAGAGCTGATTCACTTCAGCTAAGAACCGGTAAAGGGGGAGGCTCGCTCACGCGGGCCTCCCCTTTTTCTTGCCCAATGAACGAGGCCCCCACCAACGTCCCTTCACCAGCGTCGTCCGTCGCGATCGAGGCGATCGGCCTGGAGAAGGCCTATGGGGCGGGCCTTGCTGCGCTGCTCTCGCCCAAAGCGGTACGCGCTCAGGATCCGGCCCTCGCCGGAATCACGTTCTCCTTGCCGGTAGGGGCGGCTCTAGCGGTGCTTGGTCGTAATGGCGCCGGTAAGAGTACCTTGCTGCGCTTGCTCGCAGGCACGGCCCTGCCGACACGCGGGTCGCTGCGGATTTGCGGGCGCGTGGGCCTGTTGCTGGATCTGGGCTCGGGCCTGGTTGATGAGATGACCGGCGCGGAGACTGTTCGGGCGTCGCTCCGATTACTCGGCCTCGGAGGTCGCGACCTCGCGACGGCCGAACAGTTCGTGGCCGGCTTTGCCGACCTGGGCTCGTTTCTGCTGGAGACCGTGAGAGTCTATTCCCAGGGG